>NZ_JBSXOH010000055.1:0-23003 GCF_056859355.1 Cyclobacterium sp. L-R | reverse complement strand
GTTTTTTAATAGTTTTAAAAAGTCCTTCGAAAAGGAAAAGGACTTGATTGTTGTTAGATTATTTTCAAAAAAACTACGCTCCCTTTTCTTTCCTAAAAATAATAAAAATTCCTTAACTAAACGACATTGATAATCCGGGTTTAAACTCTCGATTGAAATCGAAAAAATCTATTGTATCATCCCTAAAAAATCATCGATTGCCAAGACAAAATAAAAGCCTCTAAGATCCCTTAGAGGCTTTTATCGATGTATTTATCAAAATATGCGATTGGATTAAGTCGTATATACCGAATTAAACATCACATAGTCAGTGGTAAGGTCTGAACCCCAACCTGTAGCTTCCTGCTTACCCGTATTAAGTTCCAAATGAATTTTAATATGGGATTCCCTGAGCAGTTTTTTCATATAATTTTTATCAAACTTGGTAGGCGAACCTTTTAAAAGCACCTGAACTTGATTGTTTGCATCACCCAAATAGAGATTGGCTTTTTTATAATTAAAGCTAATCCCTGCATTGCCGCAAGCTGCAATGATTCTTCCCCAATTTGGATCCCGACCAAACATTGCTGTTTTCACCAAAGTAGAGTCTGAAATTGCTCTGATTAACTTCATAGCAACATTTTCTGATATGGCTTTTGAAACCCTATATTCAATAAATTTAGAAGCTCCCTCACCATCAGAAACAATCAACTTGGCAAGGTGGACTAGTAATTCACCTAGCTTTTCCTTAAACAAAAGGTAAAGGGGGTCATCCTCACTTGTGATCTTTTCATTCTCAGCCATACCGTTTGCCAAAATTGCTACCATATCATTAGTAGAAGTATCACCGTCTACAGTAATCATATTGAAGGACCGGTCTACACAGTATTTCAAGGTCTTCTGAAGCAACTTTTCGTCAATGGCAATGTCCGTGGCTAAAAAAGAAAGCATCGTGGCCATATTGGGATGGATCATTCCGGATCCCTTCGCTACCCCTCCTATGGAGATGGTTTTTCCTTCCCATTCAAATTCTACAAAGCCTTCTTTTGCAAAAGTATCTGTAGTTAAAATAGCATTGGCCAGGAAAGAACCTGCTTTTGCGTCATTGGATAATTTTGGTACGGTTGCTTTTATTCCTTCTACCACATCTTCTGTAGGGAATACCTCTCCTATTAGTCCTGTAGAAGCAACAATAACATCATCTGGAGAAATATTTAGTTCCGCCGCAACTGTGTCCGCCATCGCCTCTGCACCTTTACGGCCTTGCTCACCAGTACAAGCATTGGCATTACCTGCATTACATACAATAACCTGTGCCCTATTATTGGCAAGGTTTCTTTTAGTCACCTTTATTGGTTCGGCCTGAACTTTATTTTGTGTAAGTGTCGCAGCTGCAGCTGCCGGAACTTCCGAAAAAATGATTGCCAAGTCCCTTCTCATGGATTTAACTCCCGAATGAGCTCCCCAACATTTAATTCCTTTTACACTTGTAATATTCTTAATCATTACGTTTGTTAATTTATGGTTGCATTGGAACCTGTAGAAGGCCAATGGATTCGTTCAGTCCCAACATAATATTCATATTATGTACAGCTTGACCAGCTGCACCTTTTACTAAATTATCGATAGCAGCAATCACAATCGCCCTTTTCGTCCTTTTATCCCAAAATGGATAAATATCCGCATAGTTACTTCCTCTAACTTCTTTTATTGAAGGTGCTTGATTCCGTACCCTTACAAAAGGTTTGTTTTTATAAAAATCCTTGTAGAGTGATGTTAAACTCTCTTGGTCCATTTCTTTATCTAAAGATAAATAAGATGTAGCCAGAATACCTCTATCTACTGGCAAAAGATGGGGCGTAAACTGTAAAATAACCGAATTTTTCATTAAAAACGAAAGCTGTTCCTGAATTTCAACGGTATGCCTGTGGTTACCTATACCATAAGCTTTGAAATTATCATTTACATTTGAAAAATGAGTAGTATTACTCGCTTTTACTCCAGCACCAGTCAGTCCTGATTTTGCATCTATTATCGCTCCTGATACTGAACCTAATCCAGAACCAAATAAAGGAGCAAGACTCAAAATAGAGGCTGTAGGATAACACCCTGGATTGGCCACCAATGTAGCTGTTCTGATTTCATCAGAATAAAGTTCTGGCATACCATAAACAGCTTGTTCAAACCCTTTGGGAAATGTATGGTCTTTTTTGTACCAATCTTCATAAACTTCAGGACTTGAAAGCCTGAAGTCACCTGAAAGATCGATTATTTTCACTCCATCATCTATCCAACGCTTTACAAATTCCATGGAGACACCATGCGGAAGAGCCAGAAATACCACGTCCACTTCTTGTATATTCACTTCATCTGCTCCAATTAATTCAAAATCAATTATTCCTGAAAACTGCCCATGCAAATCTGAAAATCTCTTGCCCTTGTGACTTTCTGAGGTAATGCTAACAATCTCTACTTCCGGATGATTAATTAAAATTCTCGCTAGCTCGGAGCCAGTATAACCTGAAGCACCTACAATGCTTACCTTATATCTTTGATTTCTCATTTTTCTCAGTTAATTCTATTAATGACTTCAACTTACCCAATACTGTTTCAATGTCTTCATCCGATATATTAAGAGGCGGAACTAGACGGATAACCGATTCCGCTGTCCCATTAGCAATGATGCCATCATCTAAAAGTGCTTTCACGATTGGGGCAGCCGGTCTATCCAATTGTATGCCAATCATCATTCCTAAACCACGTACCTCTTTAATCATGGGGTGGATTGAAGCCCAAGACCTCACCGTTTTCATGATCCACTCTCCTTTTTCAAGTGATCTTTCGACCAATCCTTCTTCTAAAATAGCTTTAAGGGTAGCCAATGCAGCCGCAGATGCCAAAGGATTACCTCCGAAAGTAGTACCATGGTCTCCATAGTCTATGGCATTGCCTACCTTTTCATTGCACAAAAAAGCTCCGACTGGCATTCCTCCGCCCAGTCCCTTTGCCAAGGTCATTATGTCCGGTTGTACATTAAAATGATCTTTGGCAAACATTTTCCCTGTGCGTCCTACCCCAGTTTGAATTTCATCAAAAATAAGCAGGACATTGTTGTCATCACAAAGTTTCCTTACTCCTTGTAGGTATTGTTCATTTGCAGGGATTATTCCTCCTTCACCTTGAACAGGTTCTAGGATTACAGCAGCTGTCTGATCATTTATTACCGCTTTCAAGGCTTCCAAATCATTAAAAGCCACTTGTGAAAAGCCCGCAGGAATGGGTGCAAAACCCTGTTGATATTTTTTTTGTCCTGTAGCGATGGTAGCCAAAGTACGGCCATGAAAAGAGTTTACCATTGAAATAATCTCTCCACCTTTGTTATGCTTGCTTGCGTATTTCCTAGCAACTTTAATCGCTCCCTCTACTGATTCCGCACCGCTATTGGTTAAAAACACATGCTTCAGATGAGTCAAGTCTACCAGTAACTTACTCAACGCTACCTGAGGAGGACTTACAAAGAAGTTAGATATATGAATTAACTCTGCAGCTTGGGCCTGAATGGCGCTCACCACCTTGGGATGGCAATGTCCCAAGTTATTTACGGCAATCCCAGCGAGCATATCAATGTATTCCTTTCCATCTGCATCCCACAATCTACTGCCTTTTCCTTTTATAAATGCCAAAGGAAAGCGTTTGAAGGTAGGTAAATAATTTTTTTTGTCTTCCTCGTACAAATACTCGTTCGATATGTGCATGCTAAAGTTTAATTGTAGTTCCTATTTTAATTTGATTGATGATAAAATCGGTAATCTGTTCCGGGCGTGTACCATTTAAAATTACTGCCTCTTTAACTCCGGATTCAACAGCTGAAACGCAAGATTCTATTTTGGGAATCATTCCTCCAGAGATAACGCCACCATAATACTTTGGAATAGTGGCTGTATCAATTTCCCTTATTATTGAAGCTGGATCTGGATATTCTTTATAGAGTCCGTCCACATCAGTCAATACAATATAGGTATCAGCACTTATTGCAGCTGCAATTTTACCAGCGAAAACATCCCCGTTTATATTGTAATCATTGCCTTCTTCATCTGAAGCAATACAGGTAATTACTGGACAAAAGTCATTTTCCAGCAAAGTTTCAATCAATAGTGGATTTACATTTACAATGTCTCCAACCTGACCCAAATCTACTTTATGCTTTTCACCATTTTCATCCGACCTTATATGCCATCTTTTTTGGGCAATAGCCAATTTACCATCTTTACCTGAAAGCCCAACCGCTTTCAGCCCTTGTTTATTCAATAAATTGACCAAGGAGCTGTTTACTTCTCCTTTCAGGGTTTTTTCAATGCAAGACATTGCCTCTAAACTGGTATGTCTCTGCCCATCAAAAAATTCAGATTTTATTCCTGCATCAGCCAGGGAGTTATTGATAAAAGGTCCTCCACCATGCACCAGTACTACCTGAATGCCATGGTCTTGCAAAACTTTTAACTTTTTTGCAATTCCTACTTTAAGGTCTTCACTGATCATTGCATTCCCACCATATTTGATGAGAATTTTACGATATTCCATTCTATATATATTTTGTCAACATTAGAATTACTAAAACATTGCAAAATAAAAAAGCAATAATTATACCAAGGAAAGAAAATTATACTGGAAAAACCTTAAAAAATGAATTCGTTCAAATATTGATATGGAATATTGAAATAATCAAAAGCCGGGTTTACTATTTGTCAGTTTGTCATGATAAAAAAACGAGCTTTGAATTGGAAGAGCTCACCAATCCAAGTAAAAACATAATCTGATGCTTCTATTTCTTTTGGTTTGAATAAATCTTGCTAATGAATCTCAAACTCTCCAGAAAGCAAAACCTTATTGCCTAAAATGGTTGAAATAAATCGCCCTCCTCTTTCACTCAATTGATCCGAGACCATTTCACTTTTACCCAGTTTATTTGCCCAAAATGGCACCAACATGGCATGCGAAGAACCTGTGGCAAAATCTTCCAGTTGACCAACATGAGGGACCAATGTTCTGCTTACAAAATCCACCTTATCAGCAGCAGCAGTAATGGCATAACCAAAAATTTCTGAATCCCTTAACCGCTTAAAATCAGGGTTCATGTTTTTTACAGAAGACTCAGAGTCCGTCAATATTAAGTGCTTGTTGGCCGTTTCATAAATGGCCAGAACAGGTATACCTAATCCCTCTTTAATAGGAAGGGGACATTCAGAGAGAGGTTTTATAACTGGTATAGTTTCCATTATCATACCGAAATTATCATCTGAAACCTTTAATTTAATTTCTCCTTCTTTATAATGTAGTGTTATTTCACTTTGTTTTTGGTATTGGGACATAAATATCCCTGCAGCAGCAGCCCCATGCCCACATAACTCAATCTCAGCATCAGGAGCAAACCACCTTACATTTGATTTCCCTTCTTTGTCAAGGTATATAAAAGAAGTAGCAGGCATGCCCAATTTAGCTGCCTGATCTTGCATATCCTGCGTTTCAAGAGGTATTTTAGTTAGCACTACGGCCGCAGGATTTCCTTTATAACCCAATTTTTTTGAAGTGAAGACTGCAATTATGGAAGGTTTCATAAATATTTTTTTGATTAATTGGCTCTCCAGAAATATGGAGTAAAGAGAACCAATATAGTAAATAACTCTAACCTTCCTAATAACATTAAAAAGCTAAGGAATAGTTTTGCAAAAGGCGAAAAGAAAGCAAAATTATCTACTGGGCCAACTCTTCCAATACCTGGGCCTACATTTCCCATAGAAGTAGCTACAGCACCAAAGGAAGTGATAAGGTCATAACCTGCAATCGACATTACAATGGATCCTAACACGAAGATCATCAGGTACAACAATAAGAAATTCATAATGTGGGTAATTACCTTTCCTGTGACCCGTTCTCCATTTATTTTCAATGGAATAACAGCTCTAGGATGCACAATTCGCTTAAATTCCAAAGTAGAATTCTTCACAAAGGTAAGGTGCCTGATAAACTTAATTCCACCACTAGTAGATCCTGCACAAGCCCCCATAAAAAGAATCATAAAGAAGATAATTGTCAGCCCATTGCTATAAACAGTATAATCTGCACTTACATATCCCGTGGTAGTGACAAGTGACACAACCTGAAACAACACATCTCTAAAAGATTTTTCAAAACTGTCATCCATCAAAAAGTAAACAGCAGCAAAGATACCTACAACGAGCAGCCCTACACTTATAAAATAGGCCCTAAACTCATCACTTGCCCAAACCCTATTGAAATGTCCTTTGAAAGCAAAATAAATCAAGGTGAAGTTTGTTCCTGCTAAAAACATAAAAAATACAGCGGTATACTGGATTAATGGACTATTAAAATAGGCCATGCTATTGTTTTTAGTAGAAAAACCTCCTGTGGACATGGTGGTAAGTGAATGATTCATGGCATCAAAAAAGGACATGCCCTCTAAGTAATAAATAACAACCAAAAGTATGGTAAGTCCAAAATAAATTAACCAAAGTCTTTTAGCAGTTTCCCTAATTCTGGGATGTACCTTATCTGAGGTAGGTCCGGGGGATTCAGCCACGAAAAGTTCAATTCCTCCAATTCCCAATAAAGGAAAAATCGCAACTGTCAATACGATAATTCCCAAACCACCTATCCATTGGGTCATACTTCTCCATAGCAATATACCTTCTGGAAGCCGCTCTATATCAGTCAAAATGGAGGCACCAGTAGTTGTAAACCCAGATACAGTTTCAAATATAGCATCAGAATAATTGGGTATGGTCCCACTTAAAAGGTAGGGCATCATTCCAAAAACAGACATGATTATCCAGCTTAAAGCTACAATCATGTACCCTTCTCTTTTTCTAATGTTTTGATCCTGATTGGCGAATGAAAAGAAAAATGTCCCTCCTATAGTTAAACAAATCAATGCCGAAGCGATTAATGTAATCTGGTCTCCACTGTGGTAGTAGTAGGCAAAAGCCACACTTGGAAACATTAAAACACCAAGGAGCATCATTAACCCTCCCATGACTTTTAAAATTGCCTTATAATGGATCATGATTAGTTAAATAATTTTTCCAGTACAGGTTTGGCTTCAGGTAGGGCAAGAACGATGGCCTTGTCATGAAGTTGCAATTGAAATTCACCATCTGGAATAAAAACTTCTTCACCTCTAATCACGCCGGCCACTACAGCAGTATCAGGGAAATGGAGTGCCTTCAAATTCTTTTTGGTCAATTTATTGTTTTTTGTAACAGCGTATTGGACAAATTCTGCTTCCACGCCCTGTATACCGGAAACTGCTTCTACTTGTCCCTTTTTCAAATACCTGCTCACATGATTTGCTGCTACCAGCTTTTTATTAATCAGAGAATCCACTCCTATACTATGTGAAATATGAATGTATTCCCTAGTATCCACATGAGCAATGGTTTTGTACACGCCATGATTTTTTGCACTTAGACTCGTAATGATATTGGTTTCAGAACTATCTGTCAATGCCAAAAAACCATCCATGGTTTCAAGCCCTTCTTCTATCAAGAGGTTGATATTTTTGTAATCTCCATGGATTATCAATGCTGAATCCAATCTTTCCGCGAGCCACTTGCAACGCTCCTTATCATTATGGATCAATGTAACACCATAATCATCTTCCAATTCTCTGGCTGTGGAATAGGCAAGATCATCCCCACCGATAATCATCACATCATGGATTTCTTTTTCCTTGTGGTGAACAAGGTCTTTTACTGTGTTTACAGATTTGTTATTGGAGATAAAAAACACATGATCATTGTTCCGGATATAAGTATCTCCTCTAGGGATAATTGTTCTCTGATCCCTTACTATGGCAATTATCCTTATTTCTTTAAAAATTGGATCTGTCCTAGTGTCAGAAAGCTTTCTATTAATCAATGGTGAGTACCGGTCCAAAGTAATGCCAACAACACTTAATCTTCCACCTTCAAACTCTATAACATCAGAAAAGCTGGAACGTTTCATTAAGCGAGAGATTTCCTTACTGCAAAGCATGGAAGGAGAAATAATGGAATCTATTCCTAGGTTCTCAAAATAGATTTTGTTCTCCTTGTATAAATAATCATGGTTTCTTACTCTGGCGATTACTTTTTTTGCCCCCAGTTGTTTGGCCAATACGGCAGTACAAATATTGGTTTTTTCGGAAGTAGTTACCGCCAACATGAGCTCAGCATTATGAATATTGGCCTTCTTCAAGATTTCAATTGATGCTGAATCTCCCTCTATCGTCAATACATCCAACCTGGATCCAATATTGTCCAATACATCCTTATCCAAATCAATCAGAATGATATTCTTACTTTCGTAATAAAGCTGTTCTGCTAGGTGGAAACCCATATCACCAGCACCAGCGATCACGATATTTACTGCCATAGACTCGTCTTCTATAATTTAAGGGTAATATTAATCAAAAAAGGAGCAAGACCAATACTTATTAACTGATTTCCAATTTATTTCAACTTCTACCAAATATAAGTTGGAATTAATCAATCGAATTTTTCAAAAACCAAAGCCGTTCTATTGGTCATATAAATGCTTAAAAGCTGCTTTTGATCAGTGAAATAAGCCATGCTATTGTCTATCCGCCCAAATCCACCAAATTGCTTGTCATCTGAATTGAGTACAAGCCTGTATTGTCCCATAGAGGGCGCTCGAAACTTATAATCTGCAATGGCAGTCTGAGGATTGAAAGAAAAAGCAAACAGCAAGGCTCCTCTGGTAAACACAACCACCTTATTTTCCGGGTCAGCATGTACCTGATCTGCAAAAGGAGAGCATAATACATGGTACTTTTTCATAACTGCTATCATCGCTTTGTCCCAATTTAGCAGGTACTGGTATTTTAACTTTTTATCCTCTGCAAGACTCCATTGCCTTCTAGCGTATTTATAACTCCAATTATTGCCTTCTCTAGGGAAATCTACCCATTCTGGGTGGCCAAACTCATTACCCATAAAATTGAGGTATCCCTCACCTCCTAAGCCTATGGTAAATAATCTTAAAAGCTTATGAAGGGCGATTCCACGATCGATAATGATGTTCTCATCGTCGACTTGCATATGGAAATACATTTCCTTATCCATTAACCAAAAGGCTATGGACTTATCTCCTACAAGCGCCTGATCATGCGACTCCGCATAAGCTATGGTTTTTTCTTTATACCTGCGATCACTTAATTCTTTCCAAAATTCAAGAATATCCCATTCCTCGTCCTTCTTTTCTTTCAGCATTTTGATGAAAAAATCGGGAACCCCCATGGCAAGCCTATAATCAAATCCTACCCCACCTTCGGCTGGTAATCTACACAAGCCGGGCATACCACTAACATCCTCTGCAATGGAAATGGCTGAGGGTTTAACTTCTTTGATAAGTGCATTGGCTAGTTGTAAATAGATTATAGCATCCCAATCCACATCTTTATGGAAGTACTTTTCGAAATGATCAAATGTAGTTAGCCCATGGTGAAAATAAAGCATGGAAGTAACCCCATCAAACCTAAACCCATCAAAATGGAATTCCTCTAACCAATATTTTAAATTGGAAAGTAAAAATCTCTTTACCTCCCATTTTCCATAATCAAACAACTTGGAGTCCCATACCTCATGATATCCCCTGGGTCCTTCATGAAAATACTGGTGATCTGATCCATCAAAAGCATTCAAACCCTCAGAAACATTTTGAACTGCGTGTGAATGTACCACGTCCATTATAACCGCTAACCCAAGTTCATGGGCTTTATTCACCAAGTACTTTAAATCTTCTGGAGTACCAAACCTACTTGAAGGACAGAAAAAACTAGAAACGTGATAGCCAAAGGAACCATAATAGGGATGTTCCATTACAGCCATTAATTGAATAGCATTGTATCCCAGGTTTTTAATTTTAGGTAAAATTTCATCAGCAAAGGCAAGGTAAGTACCTACAGCCTCTACTTCAAGTCCCATCCCTACATGGCACTCGTAAATCAACAATCCATCTTTTGGAAAGTCTGGTTCGAAAGCCTTATCTGTCCATATAAAGGGCTTTTCTGGAGCCCATATTTGCCCGGAGAAGTCTTTGCTTTCTTCATCCTGAACCACTCTACGAATATAAGCTGGAATTCTATCCATATTGCCATTGGCAGCAACAACATGGACTTTCACTAAACTCTTATGAACCAACCTATCCTTGTATTCGGAATAGGGTAAAACTATTTCCCAAACGCCCCATTGGTCCATTTGCAGTGGATGAGAAGACCTATCCCAATTATTGAAATCTCCAATTAAAAAGAGTGCCTCGGCTTCGGGGGCCCATTCTCTATAAATCCAGGCTTGCCTATTAATGTCAAAATTAATTCCGAAATACTCGTGCCCTGAAGCAAATTCAATTAGCCCTTTTTCATCGTTTGCTAACTCTTTATATGCCAATTGAAACCTAACCCATCTCTGGTAAATTTCCTCTTTGTAATCCTCTAACCATGGGTCCTCTTGAACAATTTTCAATTTCATATAGCTATCTGCAAAAGTGATTGTAAAATTTTATAAAAGCTGTAATTATTCGTCCACTGGAAAACCACTATTTTTCCACCGATCATACCCCCCTTCCAGGTGGTAAACATGTTTGAATCCATTTTTCACCAACAAATCAGCGGCCTTTCCGCTTCTCCCTCCTACTTTGCAATACACCAAAATTGTTTCATTTTTATCCAATTCTGTGATTCTATTAGAAAAATCTTCTTGCAGAAAGTCCATGTTAATTGCACCAGAAATAACCCCATGTTTTACCTCCTCACTCGTTCTAACATCCAAGACAAGCCCTTTCATTTGCTCCTTCGCAATAGTAAAAGTTTCTGGGTCAAGAGCTATTACAGGTTTTACTTCTTCAGATAAAGCGATTTTTTCTTCCATCTCACTTGGAAACAAGGGATTAATACGACTGTACTTCCCTCCTTCAAATTGAACTGCATAAGCGCCTTCCCACCTTGGGTCAGCTACATAATAATCTGTACTAATCAATTGGGCTCCACTGGAAAATGCCATTTCCCTTCGTTCAGTAGTATTGGCTCTCGCTTCCTTTGTCCCTGCATCAGCTCTGGTTCTTACTATAAAACCTTTTTCCACCAAAGCCTTTATCTGTTTTTGATTTTGAATGGGATCATTAATAATATGTATTGCAGACATGGGATGGTCTTCAGGTACAGTGACAAACATATGCCCTTCATTTCCCTCTTTGGAATTAGATAGATACTCAGCTACTTTTGGTTCTCTTTCATCCAAAATAAAAATAAATTTACCCCGAGATGACGATAATTCCGGCCAGCCTGATTCGATTATAGCAGTCCTTAGGTCTTTAAACGACCCTCTTACGTCTTTTGGCTTTATTAATTTTTCAACTCCTAGAAAGTCTTCTATTTCTTTGTCTAACAAACTAAATACCGACTGATCAAATGGAAGTGCTGTTGCAAATCCTCGATCAGGGAAATTGGCATCTTTGGCATTTATGCTGATGAAAATTGGTAAGTGATTGGGATGTAATAAGGACCAGTTTTTCAAATCTGACAAGTAATCCCTAAACAAAGCATGATGACTTAAAAAATCTATATCCTGTACATGAAATACTTTAAAGCCCGGGAGGTCAAAACCTGCATCCCAATATTCTGGTGCTACCAATTCTTTCCCAAGAGGATTACTAAATCGTCCTCCTTCTGGGTCATGGTAAATGTCCAGTTCCAATAATCGTAATCCTGCATCAAGTTGCTTCCAAATAGTAGGATGGCTATAATCAAGACTATTGGCCATTTCAAGGTTTTCCTGCTTAATTTGCTCCAAAAGCTCCTCAGGTATTGCCTTTTTATAGCTATTATGAGTGCCAATATATTGAATCTCATTAATTTTCAGGTTAGTATTTTCATCTACCTGATGTGTTCTATTTTCACAATTGAAAAATAAAAAGGATAAGCCAATTATAAAACACCTTAACATCATAAACCTATTTTTTTTCCACGGTTAAATATATCGAATCTTAATCAGAAATTAGCCACGGGTAGAAAACTCTGCCCATAGCGGGAGATGATCTGAAATTCTCCATGACAATTGGAAAGGGCTCAATCTAGCTTTTTTCATAATATGAGGTCCAAAATCAAATATCCCTCCGTTGAGGTATCGAATAGAAAGTTGAGGGATTTTGTTTTGATTTTCAAACCAAGCAATTTGCGAATAAAATTTCGTTTGATTGTCTATTAATGTTCTTCTTACATTCCATAGGTTTTCTGGTACCGACAAACCGGAAGACACAAAGGCATCGTACCTTGGATCCCCCATCCTATCAATATTAAAATCACCCAAAAGAATCAGGCTTTGGTCGAAAGATTTCATACTTGATGCCCACTCGCGAAGCCATTTGGCAATGGCCGTTAATTCACCTTCACGCTCAGAAGCATGTTTTCCATACAAGACATGTGCACTTACTAGAATAAATGTTTTATCCTCTACTTTAAAGCCCACTGCATAAGGGGTCCTGGCAAATTGCCTATCGAAAGCCCCCTCCTTGATTTCCTCAGCCTTTTTATTGGGCACAACAAGTTCGCAAGCCAATCCGGATAACTTTACTTTTCTGGTGTCAAACAAAAACCCTATCCTTTCGTCATTGCCCTCATCTCCTCCTGATACATCCGTTAAAATAAAACTCCAATGGTTGCCCAATAGTTTGAGCATATGTCTGAAGGCTTTCAAATTACCTTTGAGCTCCTGAACAGCAATTATATCAAACCTAGAGATTATCTGAGCGATAGCCAATACAGCGTGTAGGTCTCTTTTTGGAGAATCTGAATCTTCAGCTTCCCACTTTTCAGTGAGCCCACCAAAAGCACGAATATTCCAAGTCGCTATCAGTATATTATGGTCTAACTTTTTAAATGGGAGTCCCTGATCTAATACCTTATTTAAAGCATCCATCTCATCCAAAATATGCTTTGGAGCTAAGCTTAATATTTTTGGAGATTTTTGATTCATATCAAAATTGATTGCGAAAAATGATTTTAAATAAAAATAAGGTTTTTTAGCCTTTTTCAAAACAATAAACAACAATCATTCATTTTTTAGATATAATTATAATTTCACCATAATTAATCTAGCTTCTTTATTGAACGGTTTTGATAGGCCATTTAAACTCAATTTTAATCAAATTTGAAATGTGCAATAAAACTCATAATAGCCACAATAAATATTGGTTCTAATCAGTTAGCAACTGACAATCAACCACCTGCCTATTCTGGTAAAATCAATGAATAGCCCACCTTATTGTTGCGATTATTAGTCCTACCAAACCACCAACTACAGCTCCATTTAGGCGTATATACTGTAAATCATAGCCTACCTTGTCTTTAATCTGGAGCATTATTCCATTGTCATCCAATTTCGCAAGACTGCTCCTGACCATTCCCCCTAACTCATGATGGTATTTGGTCACAAGATGGGTAATGGTTTTTCTCAACCACATGTCAATTTGCGTTCTACTGCTATTATCTTCTCGAAGTTCGTTCAAGAACCGACCCAACTGCCTGCTCAATAATTGCATTAATGGTGTGTCTGAAGAAGAAAACTGCTCATTCATGTTTTCCTTTATTTTATTCAACACCTTATTTATCATGCCTTTGGTTTGGTCATTTAAAACCCAATTTCTTTTGAGGTTATCAACGTAGGCTAGGGTCTTCTCATCTCCCGATTCTAGGTTAGTAGCAAACTCCAAAACATAATTTTCCAGTTTTTTTCGAATTGGATGCGCTGGGTTATCTTTTATCTCTTCCAAAAAGGCGAGCACTAGATCTAAGATTCTGTCAATCATTAAATCTGGGTCTATTCCTCCGGTTTTCTTACCTAACCAAACGGCAGATTTTTTCACCCAATCCCTACTTGCGTAAGATGCTAATGCACTTTTCAACTTTCCTAAAACAATGGCTCTGGTTTCAGGCTCTTTAATGGAAATAGAAAATTGATCAATTGCAATGGCTATAAATTCATGGTGTTTTCCTTCCGTCACAATACCTTGTAGCCATTTCCCGGTAGGCTTGGCAATATCTGAACTATCAAGTCTATCTTTAAGTAATTTTTGTACCAGAACTACAAACTGAGGATTGTCCATTTCACCAGAAATCCGTCGAAAGATACCGCCAAAGAACCCTAAAAGTTTATTTAAATTTTCACCCGATTCTAATGATTGCAATAAGCCCTCTGCAATTTTAATGTGCATCAGCCTCTCTTCGAGAACTTTTGGAGACAACCATTTTGTAGTCACCAGATCAACTATCCCCTCAGTTAATTTCTCCCTGTTTTTTACAATTATATTTGTATGTTTTTTGACAAATGGAATAGGTATCTCATAAAATAAAGCACTCACAGCAAACCAATCTGCCAAACCACCAATGGTTCCTGCCTCAAAACCAGTAGCAAGAATGCGCCATATTCCCATTTCTAAGTAACCTAAATAGATACCGGACTCTAAGAGTAAAAATCCCGAAACAGCAATAATTAAAGAATTCCTTCCAATTTTACTTCTCAAAATATTATTATTAATGGATTTGAATAAAAAACAGCAAGTTACCTCCTATTTTACAAAAGTTTTATTTATAGTTGACTACAAAATTTGAACCATTAATATAATTCCGCAATATAAATTATAAGAAGATTGTTTAAGCAAAAAAATATTCGCTAGTTTTAAAAGTTAATCCAATTCCATATAAATTGCTTTAGGGTAACAAAAAATGGATGTCTACTTTTTTTAACAAACAGCAAATTTTATTCATGTGGGATAAGTATCTAAAGTATATCAAAACCATTTGTTTGGCCACAGAACAGAAGGCCGATCATTTAGACGATTGGAGAGATAGGTTATTTATATCAGGCTTGGCTTTTTTATTGCCCTTTTGCTTGATTGCACTCATTCCGGGGCTGATAATGGCTTATATAAGCAATCATATTGCAATCTTTATTTTTGATTCTTCCGCTTTTATAATATCAATAATCGCAGCTTTAGTTCCTGGTATCCGCCTTAAATTTCGGAAATGGGCTATTTTTTTAATTTTCTATGGAACTGGAGCATCCCTCATTTTTTTTGTTGGGAATTATGGTCCAGGATTAATGTATCTTTTGTCTGTATCTCTATTAATGATACTGTTTTTACCTAGTAAGCAAGCATTTATTAGTTTTTATCTAAACCTCTTTACTTCTACTGTTTTTAGTTTATTGATATATTTTAAAGTAATCGTTTATCTTCCCAACCTTCCCAATCCTGATTTGCTTCACTGGATAACCGTATCTGCAAATTTAATCTTCTTAAGTGCTGTATTTTCTTTTCTCATACCCAAATTATTTTCCAGGCTGGAAAATAGCCTAAGAGAACAATACTCTCTTCAGGAAAAACTCAAATTGAGAACGGTTAAACTAAAAGAATCACTTAAAGAGGTAGAAACTAAAAACAAGGAATTGGAACATTTCACCTTTGTGGTCTCTCACGACTTACAGGAACCCTTACGGATGGTTTCGGGCTTCATGCAATTACTGAAAAAAAAGTACAGTGACTCATTGGACGAAAAAGCCAATACCTATATTTCCTATGCTGTGGACGGCGCCGGTCGTATGAGGGAATTGATTCTCGACTTGTCAGAATATTCTCGAATTAACAAAATTACGGAAGAGCCTGAACGCGTGGACCCCAGTCATATTCTAAAAAATTTAAAACTAACTTTTCAATCAGAAATAACAGCAAAAAAGGCCGAAATCACCTCGGGTCGATTGGTCCCAATTCTAAGTCATGCAAGTTTCTTTTCACTCCTTATTCAAAACCTTTTAGGTAATGCGCTGAAATATTCAGATCCAAACCGCCCTCCAGTGATTCATTTATCTATGGAGGAAAGAGAGGAAGATTACCTGTTTCAAATCAGCGACAATGGAATAGGAATAGATTCTGATTACTTTGATAAAATCTTCGTTCTATTTCAGCGCCTTCACAATAAAAATATAGGTCGGGGCACAGGAATGGGATTGGCAATTGTTAAAAAAATCACTGAAATATTAGGGGGTGATATTTGGGTAACCTCAGAAGTGGGGATAGGTACCACATTTACATTTACCCATCCCAAATACCCTAGCTCAAAATAAGTTTATTCCTTGTTTCTTACGAAGATCAATTTGTGTTTGCCATTTTGATTTTCCCTCTGTTCAACCTCAAAGTTAGCTATAGAACTCACTAACGGTGTCAATTTCTGAAATCCGAAATTCCTTGAATCAAAATTGGGTTGCTTCTTTTGAAGTAAATTTCCAACATCTCCCATAAAAGCCCATCCATCATCATCTGCTAAATCAGAAATTGTACTGGAGATCAATCGGATAAGTTTCGGGTTAATTTTATCAACTTGAACAGATGATTTAGCTTTATTTTTACCATTCTCCTGCTCCTCACTCTGATTGTGAAGAATTTCCAAATAAATAAATTTATCGCAAGCCACTATAAATGGATTAGGTGTTTTTTTCTCCCCCATTCCAAGGACCAGCATTCTAGATTCACGTAGCCTAGTGGCCAATTTGGTAAAATCACTGTCACTAGAAACCAAACAGAAACCATTGACCTTATCTGAATACAAAATGTCCATGGCATCAATTATCATTGCCGAATCGGTGGCATTCTTACCTGTGGTATAACCATATTGCTGTATAGGATTTATAGCATTCTCCAAAAGCACATTTTTCCATTTACCTAACTGAGGTTTAGTCCAGTCACCATAAATCCTTTTAATGGTTGGATTGCCATATTTTGCTATCTCTTCCATCATTTCCTTGACCTGAGTGGATGGTACATTATCCGCGTCAATCAATACTGCAATTTTAATATCTGTTTGCATAAGCTTTAAATATAGCGCAAAAGTATGAAATAAAAAGTAACCAAAGAAATCTTCAGTTTTCCAAAAAACAATCGAAAAACCTCTTTTTGGCTGCTTTGCCGAACTGTGTGTAGATTAAGCATTGACATGGGAACATAGCGTAACTATAATAAAGCCATAATAGAAACACGATGACTAATTTATAGAAATTCTACCATACAATAGACGGGCACCTAGTCAACCATGGTTTATCCCGCTGAATCTTTGTCATTTTCAAGTTTCTTAAGTATCACATCTGATAATTTTTTCTCGTAGGAATTTCTATCCATTTCTTTAGCCAAATGTTTTTCCTTGGCATATTCTTCTTTCAATCCTTTTAAAAGAGAATAACACATAAAAAGCAAAATGACTAAAAAAGGAAGTCCGGTGGTTATCGCGGCTGTTTTTAAAGCGGTAAGACCTCCACCAATCAATAGAACAGCTGCCACTGCACCTTCTGTAGTTGCCCAGAAGATGCGTTGTCCAACAGGTGCATCCAACTTACCTCCTGCTGTAATGCTATCTATTACTAAGGATCCCGAATCTGAGCTGGTAACAAAAAAGCTTGTTACCAATAATATCCCAATGATTGAGCCAACACCTGAATAAGGAAAGTTCTCTAGAAAAACAAACAAGGCTATGGATTCATCAGCGACAATACTTTTGGCTAGACTATGGGTATTGCCAACTAGCCCCTCTTGCATGTCCAGCAGTATGGCAGAACCACCCAAGGCAGTCAACCAAAAGAAGGTAAGGATGGTTGGCACCAACAATACGCCAAATATGAATTCCCTTATGGTTCTCCCTTTCGACACCCTAGCTATAAACATTCCTACAAAAGGTGACCAAGAAATCCACCAGGCCCAATAAAATACTGTCCAATCTTTTTGCCAGCCATTGTCCCTATAGGCTTCTGTCCAAGTGGATACCTGTAGAATGTTTTCCATATAATTCCCAATATTCTGAACAAAGGATCGGAAAATAAACAAGGTGGGGCCTACTATAATTATAAATATTAGCAAAATTGCTGCGATCCTTACATTCCATTCACTCAGAAACTTCACCCCTTTGTCAATGCCAGACACAACTGAAAGGGTAGCAATTAGAGTAATTCCGGCAATCAACAACACCTGAACCAAAATGGTATTTGGAACACCAAATAAATAGAAAAGCCCTCCGCTGACCTGCTTAACACCCAAGCCCAAAGACGTAGCCAATCCAAATAGCGTAGCAAGTACTGCCAATACATCAATACAATCTCCCATCCAACCATGCACTTTTTCACCAAGCAAGGGGTAGAACACAGACCTAATGGTTAAAGGTAATTTTCGATTATAGGTGAAAAATGCCAAAGAAAGGGCCACTACAGCATATATGGCCCAGGCATGAAACCCCCAATGAAGAAAAGTAAGGTTCATGGCTCCTTCTGCTGCCGCAACAGTATAAGGCTGACCAAAAGGAGGGTTGGCATAGTGATATACCGGCTCTGCCACTCCCCAAAACAACAATCCTATTCCCATACCTGCACTAAAAAGCATGGCAAACCAAGAACTTGTACTGAACTCAGGTACAGCATCCTTACCTCCTAGCCTTATTGTACCATATTTACTGAATCCCAGATAAAAACAAAAAACGATAAAAACATTGACAGCAATAATAAATAACCATCCGGTTTTATTCGTGATGAAAGTTTTGATATTGGAGAAAACCAGCTCCATGGGCTTACCAACAATTATGGTAACTAGAATAAAAATAAAAATCAATATGACAGATGGCCAAAAAACAGGCTTATGAATGTCAAAATGTTTTTTCATCATAATTTAATGTTTAAAAAGGGAGGGTTCCAAACTTTTATCAACCCTATAATCCCCAATACGAAACAACATGTCAGGCCTCAAAAAAGCTGCACCATACCGATATCGAATCCTTGAAATTTATACTAATAATCTGGCCTGAGACCTTTTAGGGTCAGCTACGTAGTAAATGAAATCATCAAATCAATAATGATTCCATCAATGGGAGAACAACCAATAAATAAAGATTATTTGGCAATACATTGGATTCACAGGATAGTCAAACCCCTGAATAGATATCAATCCCATTCCAGATAGCTTAAAAGTATACTATTTTGCCTCCGATGACAAATTCCTTGCTGACCAATTTTAAATCAGGAACCTTTCCCTTATCTTTTGGTCACTTTATAAACCTTGCCATCGCTATCATAAGTAATCCATTCTCCCACGGCTTCCCCCTTAATGAAATGACCTGACCGCTTGATGGTTCCGTCAATTCGATACCATTCCCAGTACCCTTCTGCCTGCCCATTGATTATTTCTCCTTTAGACCATATCGTTTTACCATTGGCGTGGTATTTAATGGTAAGTCCATCAATAATTTCGGTTTTTTTAGATGGAATGTTTTTATCTGGCATAATGGAATATCTATAAAGTAATTTTACTCACTTTGTTTTATCTTTTGTTGGATAAAATATTCGTTGTTATCGTACTTTGATTCCTTAGCCCACTTCACGTTAATTTGAGGAAGGTATTGGGCCAGTCTCTCTTTTACTCCCTGGTACTTCTTTTGTTCAGCTAGATTGTGCCATTCATTTGGGTCCTTCTTTAATCTATACAATTCCTCTGAACCATCCTCATAATGGATATACCTATATTCACTTGTAACGATGGCATGGTTGTTTCTAGCCCAAGTAACAATTGCAGGTTGTTCCCATTTTAGCTTAGGATTTAATATCAGAGGATAAATACTTTCTGCTTCTATATTCTCTGCTGAAGGAAGCTTCGCCAGATCGGTGAGTGTTGGGTAAATTGAAAACAATTCCACAGGCACATCTACCTTTTTATTTTTCGGAATACCTGGTCCTGCAAAAACAAGAGGAGCTGCTGTTGCACTGTTCCAAAGTGCCACCTTGGCAAAGGTATTTTTTTCTCCCAATCGATAGCCATGGTCAGACCAAAGGACAATTATGGTGTTTTCAGCATACTTGCTTTTCTCCAAGGCATTCAATACTTCCCCTATATAATGGTCTACAAAGGAAACACTAGCCAAATAACCTTGAAGGATATTTTTCCACTGATCATTGGCTATGGCCCATTCGGTGGTAGGCATCATAGGCAAATCGTCAATCGCAAGAGCTATTTCGGGTAAATCCTCCCGATCTGTATCCAAATAAGGAGGAAGATGAAGTTTTGCTGTATCATATAGGTCAAACCATCTTTGTGGCACATACCATGGCACGTGCGGTCGTAAAAAGCCTACAGAAAGGAAAAAGGGTTTATCGTATTCTCTTTTGAGCCTTTCTGCTGCCCATTCTGCAGTATGGTAATCCGGCATTTGTTGGTCTTTCTCCGGAAATGGCCCCCAATCTGTCGAGGTTCTCTCTTTGTCCCAATGGAAATTTTGCTTTGCATATGGTCCAAAACCTTTGGCTCGCCCACCACTTTCATCAAATAAGTCCTTCGGGGCATGATTGTGGTAAATTTTACCTATTCCCATGGTATGATAACCTTGCTCTTTGAAATACTCATGCATCATTTTGGCTTCACGAGTAGCCTCATTGGTTTCCTTGATCTTGTTGTCATCTATAAAACCATAGATACCTGTTGTGGAAGGCCTGAGACCTGTCATTATTGCCGTTCGCGATGGACTGCACATTGGTGATTGACATTGGGCATTGGAAAAGAGTAAACCACTTTTTATAAGCTTGTCCATATTGGGAGTAATGGCATCCGGATGCCCCATTTCTCCTACAAAATTATTCAAATCATCTACCGCAATCATCAATATATTGGGTCGATCTTGCTGGGCTTTTCCGCTAAGGCTAGTAAAACAAAGACTTATAAAAAACAGTAACAGGTACTTTTGGGACATGGTTATTTTTAATGGTTAATTGTTATTTGACAATTTCTTCCAATTAGAATTTTAATTTCAGTAAGTAGGCTTGTCTTGATCCGGAATGAACGGAATTGAAGCCAATCATATCTCCATTTGGACTCCACCTACAATGGATATCACAGCGCCAATATCCTTTGAATGATTCAGGAGTTACAAACTGACCTAAGGCTCTCACAGCATTGGTTTTCATATCCATCAAATAGATTTTCTGTTCTCGAAATTTGTTCTCTCTAGCATAGGTATCGGTAACCATCCATTTTTCATCAGGTGAGAAAGTCCCATGTCCATCAAAATCCAGGAGACCATTTCCAAGCCTTTTATAATCCTGCTTTCCTGTAGTATACAATACGTGGGAATATTGTTTTCCCTCATAGGAACTAGTGACCATTAATTCTTCATCATTCAGCCAATCAAAATGTGATCCTGCCCAGTCGTCTGGAAAACACCTTTGAAGACCTGTTCCATCTAAGTTTACTATCAATGAAGTGGTATTCCTATTAGGAATAGCCCTTGCTAGCCAAAATATTTTAGAACCTCCTCGACTAAACAAGGTGTGATTAAAATACTCAATCCCCTCTTCGGGAATTTCCGGAACCAAATCCTTAACGTCAGCCAATGAGACTATAAGATCAGCTTCTCCTGTGGCTAGGTCTAATAGAAATAGTCCATCATCTTCGGGGAATTGAACATCCTCTTTTTTATCCTGCCCTTCTCCACCATAACCATAATCGCTCCTGGTAATGCGAAGACGAGAAAAGTTAATACTAATAGCCTTGGTTCCATCAGGAGATACTGCACTTACCGGGTGAGGAATGGTTTTGATTTCTTCTTGCGTGTGAACATTCATTATCACAGAAACAAAAGCCCCTTCCCTTAGGTCATTGTAGATAATAAGAGAATCTGGAGAAGTAGCCAGCCAATGCGCCATACATCCTTGCTGAAAATTCCAAGCACGAGTCGTAGTTAGTGGCTTGAATTCCATGGTTTCAAGATCTACAAGTCCCAATGTTGCTTCATCATCTTCAGTTGGGAGCCTATCTACAATATCTGTTTCTAAAACAGTCGCATACCTTTGATTGGCGCTAAAAGAATTTATGCCATAATAACTGGCATAAAGATGTTCTTTTCCATTGTCTACCAATTGAATGGGAGCTAAAACTTCAGGGAAATGAACGGTATTGTTGTTGTTGTTTTTTTCTGCTATTGGTTCGCGATCTGCACAAGAAAAGGCAATACTGCATGCCAATAAAATAAAAATTAAGGATTTCATTTGGTTGGATTTGTTAATTTGGTTTATCGTCAGCTATTGCATAAAAACAGTTGATAACACAAAATAGCATGAGAAAATGGACTTTTCAAGTTGCACTACAAAATAAGGGTAAAAGCACCTGAATTTTATTTTTTTAACAAAATTCTATTGAACAATTATTCCATTCCCAAGCGGCCTATTTGCCTGTAAAACTCAATACTATTCTTTTGAAAGGATAAATTTTGTTCATTTTTTCGAAAATCTAGCCTAAATAAATATGCTTCTGAAGGCCAATAATAGAAATAACTCTGAAAATCAGAAAAATAATCATTACAAAGTATAATAAAAAATTTGAATACCTAAATTTTCATCTATTATAATAATACATTATTATAATATAGGTTCAATTATTAGATTAAAAATAACCATATGATTTTCAACTAAACACCTATTTCAAATTTAGAGGGATTATTTTTAAAAAAGACATATATGTATATTTTTTATAATTAAATACAGTAATTTATTAATAATAATAAGTCATTTAAATTAAAAATAAATTTTAATAATAATAAAACTAAAAATAAACTAGTGAATACTGTTTTTTAGTTGTAGTTTTTGCTATCATTAGGATTTATTTTACGAACAGTAAATTTCAAATGATTAACAAATTAATCCCATTTTAAAAACCTAAATCCAAAGTAATGAAGGAACCTTTATTAAATCATGTGAAACCCTTGATTCGATTGTTTTGAATTGCTATAATAATTCAAGTGATTAGCTTGGATTATATACATGGAGAAAACAATACGGGGAAAGAAAAAAGCTTTGAAAAAGCTATCAACTCGTACTTATTATCAATGGATATTAAGATCCGTTCTGAAAGGAAAAGCAGCAGTAATTTAGCAAGTATGGCAG
>NZ_JBSXOH010000054.1:0-7368 GCF_056859355.1 Cyclobacterium sp. L-R | reverse complement strand
GAGTGCAAAGATAAAAGGAATATTTAACTTTGCAAAAACTTATTTTAATTTATTTTTTGAGAAACTTTTTGATGCCTTTTTCTCTTCTCTTTACCCGCTTTTGGGATGACAAAGGTGCACGTTATTTTTTAAATAACCATGGAAACAACACCTTTTTTTTGAAGAAATTCCTAAGTGTATTCATTTACATACATTTACGAAAAAAGAACTTGTCAAAATCAATCCTTGACTTCCTCAAGGACCAAATCAGCCACCCTATTAGTAGTTAAATAAGGATTAGCCGATGAGCATTCAAAGATAGTAGCCTGTTTACAATTGACACTATCTCCAGCAATTCATTTAAAAAATACATTTTGTAATGGTCTTAACTCAATTCTAACCTTCACCTCCACTCCCTAATCAGAGACAGTGAATTCATGCCCAACTTCTAAACATCAGAAACGCCCATAAACCTTACCTCAAACAAGCTACTTAAACAATACAACTTAAGGCAACAGATGCAATGCTCCACCCTTTCGTTAGCACCTTATAATAACACTTTGCTTTCCTTCAATCCATTAACACCCAAAATTCCTCATAGTAGAAAAAAACCAGTATTCTTATACTATTACTATATAGTAGTAGGTGACATCATAACCCGAATAGAAGCCGAATTTACTAATTCATCAGGCTTAGCCATACTAGTAAGACTTTAATTACTGTTTCTCCTAACAATAATAGCACTACCAAAGAACAACATTACCCGGAAACGCTTTTTGCTTTACCATTATTATTAGGACATCGATTACAATCAACCACCCTTATTATATCAGTTCAACAAAACTGGATTCAAAATCTAGTTTAACCTATTATGCCATATAAAGGAGCCAAGGGAATGCTTAATACTGATTTACATTCATTAGCCCTAATAGTGCACAAACTGATTCCCCTACTTAATAAGCTCTTTCCAAAAATCATCCGCATTGCCTTTAAGGTTAACCTCATCTTCATTCCATGGAATCAGGGTATTGGTAAATAGTTTATTGTAAAATAAGTAAAGCTTTCCATCTACAATCTTAAAGGTTTTGGGATTAATAGAAACTTTCTCCCCATTATCCCCCATAGCATAAGCACACCAACCACCATATTGCGGTTCATACTTTATGGGGTCCCCTTCAAAAAGGCTTTTGTTTTTTAAGGAGGAAAAGTAGTAAGTCACTCCTTTATAATTTAAGCTGTACTTTTTGCTACCTTCTGTAGCTACTCCTTTTGTAAAGTAGGCCACAGGATCATAGCCATCAATAGCCAGATGCCTTGAATCTAAGTTAAAATGTCCCACACGTTTAGACGTGTCCACTCCTTGGAAGAAAAAACTGCAGGTACTAATAAATAATAAAGTGCTTAGCTTAATTGCGAAATTCATGGCTTCAGTATTTAATGGTCTAATCCAAATAGCCTACGTAATTCAAGGAAAAAAAATTAAATCTTAACCAAAAAAAAACATTTACCCCAATTTTACTACTTAAGACAGCTTTAGAATTTCAACCCAAGATTCATCGAAAATAAAAGTTATTAGCTAAAAAACTCAGCTACCTGATTTCAACTTCTTCCTGTAGAAAAAAGAAAAGGCTACTACAACTCCAACTGTTTCCATACCTGCTTTCCCAAGCATTGAAAACCTTACTTATAAATAAATGAGCAATATCAATTTATAATTCAAAGGAGGTTGATATAATAATTAACACAGGATTTTATAGCTAACAGAAGGTCCTTTAATCATTTTGCGATTAAACTCTTTCCTGCAAATGAAAAAATGAAAGACAAGACAAAAGCACTTAATTAATAACAGCTCTTATCTTCCTGAGTAAAAACAGGAATTGGAAGGATTCATTAAAAACCAAAAAACCATGCAATTTTTGAAAATTACATGGTTTCGATGCTAAATAATTCAGCTTTTAGTGACCTCGCCAGGATTCAAACCTGGAACCTCTTGAGCCGTAATCAAGTACTCTATTCAGTTGAGCTACGAGGCCATTCCTTCTAAATGGAATGCAAAGGTAAAGAATATCCCCAATATTACAAAGAAGGAATAGGTGTAAAAATGAAATGATTTTACTTGGCTAATAATTTTATTTTAAGAATAATTAAGATCAACAGGCAATCAAATCAAGCATTATTTCCTAATTTAGCCGTTCGATAGGTTAAAAAATATTTGTTTTCATGAAAAGACTTTCTATTATATCCTTTATTTTATTGATCACTTTTCAACTACAAGCCCAAGAAAAGGAACGTACATCGATAGGTGGCAGACCGAATATTAAGGGTGACTTGTTTTTGGATTTCGGATTCAATATGCTAAATAACAGGCCTGATGATTTGAATACGCGTTTTATTGCATCACGTGTTGTCAATGTTTATTACCAAACCCAAATTGATTTGGGAGAAAACACAGGCTTCACTTTCAACCCTGGTTTCGGACTGGGTCTTGAAAAACTCGCTTTTAAAGATCAAATGACTCTCGTTTCAGATCCTGACAAAGCTGTAAATTCAAGTATGCTTGTGCCAATTTCTGAGGTATATGGAGCCGATGCTAGTGTATCTTCCAATACTATGGCCATCAACTATTTTGATGTTCCGCTTGAATTCAGGTATCATGTCAACAAAAAAGACTATAACAGCGGTATTCGAGTAGCTGTTGGAGGTAAGATTGGTTTACTGTACAATGCTCATTCAAAAATATCTTTCACTGATGGTGACGGTTTGGAACAAAAAATTAAAAATTCTCAGAATTTTGGATTGAACCCCATTAGGTATGGTGTTTATACTCGTTTAGGATTTCCAGGATTCAACGTTTGGGGATATTATGGATTAAATGGCGTATTTGAAGGGAACAAAGGTCCTTACGGTACAGAGTCCACTCAATTTAATTTCGGACTTTCGGTAGCCTTATTCTAATCGAAGAAAATTTCTTGATTTTAAGAAAGGAGCGGATTAATAAATCCGCTCCTTTTTTTATGTCAATTGATTAACAAATGATAATACACTGGAAAACATATCCCAAATCCCAACAAAAAGCCAGCATAAACCTCTGAAGGCCTATGGGCATTGAGGTACAACCTGGCTGTCCCTATCAAACCGCTGAGCACAATGACCAGTAAAAAATAATAAAACATTGGGCCTGAGGTGAATTTTACTGACAATACCCCTACAATAGCTACCCATCCTCCCATCGCTGTCTGATGAGCACTAATTTTATAAAAGAAAGTAACAACTGTCATCAGTACCAAACTAACAGTAACCAACCCAAGTGTAACAAGCAGCAATTGATCTATATTCAGTTTCCAATAGAAGAAGGAAACTGTCATCACATAAAATACAGACACCAAGGCAAAAGGATAAATCCTTTCCCTTCTGTTAGGCAACTGTAGGCTATTGATTACTGCTGAATACCGTAACCCAAGCAGGCCCAATAATGGCACAAGGAAAGTAGTAAATCCAATCAAAAGCAATACAGCCCATTTCGCTCCTTTCGGAACCATTGTAGCTTCTGGAACTATATAGAACAAAGTGGCTACCATGAAGGTAGGTATCACCAAGGGTTGGAAAATTACCGATAAACCTAAAGCTGTCTTTTTTAACACTACAATTCTTTTCTAAGCCTTGCTACTGGAATTTGCAGCTGTTCCCTATACTTCGCTACTGTTCTCCTTGCTATATTATATCCTTTCTGGTTTAACAGTTTCACTAATTTATCATCCGAAAGTGGCTTTTTCTTGTCCTCTTCGTCAACCATTTTATTTAGTACACTTTTCACTTCTCTATTACTTACATCTTCTCCACCATCTGTAGCTATCCCCTCAGAGAAAAAGTATTTTAAAGGAAATACACCAAATTCTGTCTGTATGGACTTACTATTGGCCACCCTAGAAACAGTAGAAATATCCATATCTATTCTTTCAGCAATATCCTTCAGGATCATTGGTCTCAACTTGGTTTCATCACCATCAAGGAAAAATTCATGTTGATAATCCAGAATAGACTGCATGGTACGCATCAAGGTTTGTTGCCTTTGTTTGATGGCATCGATAAACCATTTGGCAGAGTCCAATTTCTGCTTGACAAAGGACACTGTCTCTTTTAGTTTTTTGTCTTTCTTATCACTTTTATCATAGGCATTGAACATTTCAGAATAAGACCTACTGACTTTTAATTCAGGAGCATTCTTTGAATTCAAGACAATTTCAAACTTCCCATTCACACTATTCAATATAAAATCAGGAATCACATAATGGTTTCGAACCATACCGTCAGAAACGCCTCCTGGTTTAGGGTTCAATCTTGTAATCAAGTGAATCACTTCTTTAAGCTCTTCCTCCTTGATTCCTGCTTTTTTCAATATTTTATCATAGTGCTTTTTAGTGAATTCCTCAAAACACTCCTGAACAATATAAATAGCTCTTGGCACCAAGGGATCAGGATCCTCTGTGGCATTTCTCCGCTCTAATTGAATAATCAAACATTCCTGCAAATTTCTTGCAGCTATACCTGGAGGGTCAAAAGTTTGAATCTTAAAAAGTATCTCCTCTACTTCGTCAATATCAGTTTCAACATTCTGACTAAATGCCAAATCATTAATTATGGCTTCAAGATCCCTCCTTATATAGCCATCATTTTCTATACTTCCTATTAACTGCGTACCAATCAAACGTTGGGTATCGTTTAATTTCAGGAAATTAAGCTGGGATAGCAATTGTTCATGAAGAGAACTATAGCTTGATAAGGGCATATCTCTTTCTTCCTCATCTGAAGAATAGTTTCCATCCCCTTGCATTTTATATCCACCGTATTCTTCATTAAGATAATCTTCGATATTGATATCTTTGTCATCTTTGGACTCTGGGCCGTCAGTATTGTCTCCGAACTCCTCCTGTTGGGTTTCAGCGTCCACGTCTTTCCCTTCCTCTAAGGCTGGGTTAATCTCTAACTCCTCTTCAATTCTGGATTCAAGCTCAGCAGTAGGAACCTGCAGCAGTTTGATAAATTGAATCTGTTGAGGAGATAATTTCTGAGATAATATCTGGTTTAAATTCAGTTTCTGCATATATTAAAACCTATTAATGGTTTGAGTTATTTCCATCTAGTTTCCGAAGAAACTCGATTGGAATTCAAATTTAGGAAATAAGATCAAAATTTTGATAAAAAGCGTATTATATCGTTTTTTTGCATTCGAATTAAATGTGCGCCCTTTTGGGTTTTTTATTTTATAACAAGGAATCGTCATGTCATTTAACAACAGAATTAAAATAAAACATTTACTGGAGAACCCTACTCCAGAGGAAAAAGCGACCCTAATGGGTTGGGTAAGAACCAAAAGGAGCAATAAGCACGTAACTTTCATCGCCATAAATGATGGGTCTTGTATCCAAAATTATCAATGTGTGGCCGACCCTCAAATAATTTCGGAAGATATTCTTCGAAAAGCAAATACTGGGGCCTGTTTGAAAATTACCGGAACAATCGTAAACTCTCAGGGTGCTGGGCAATCTACTGAAATCCAAGCCACCTCTATAGAAGTACTGGGAGAAGCCGATCCTGATAAGTTTCCGATTCAGCCAAAAAAACACTCTTTGGAATTCTTACGTGAAAATGCTCACTTGAGAGTTAGGACAAACACCTTTGGGGCAATCTTTCGTGTGCGCAACCAACTTTCCTTTGCGATTCACCAATATTTCCACGAAAAGGGATTTGTCTACATTCACTCACCAATCATCACTGCATCCGATGCAGAAGGTGCCGGTGAAACATTCCAGGTTACGACATTGGATCTTAAAAACCCTCCAAAAAATGAAGAAGGAGAGCTTGATTTTCAAGAAGACTTCTTTGGAAGGGCCACAAATTTAACGGTTTCGGGCCAGTTAGAAGGAGAGCTTGCTGCTATGGCCTTGTCTGAGGTCTACACCTTCGGCCCCACTTTCCGAGCGGAAAACTCTAATACAACCCGACATCTTGCAGAATTTTGGATGATCGAACCAGAGATGGCCTTTTTCGATGCTGAAGACAATCAAAACCTTGCTGAGGATTTTTTACAGTACGTTATAAAATTCGCTTTAAAGCATTGCAAAGAGGATTTGGAGTTTTTGGACAAGCGAGCAGCTGAGGAAGAGAAGGTTAAAAAAGCAGATCAAAGAAGTGATATGGGTCTATTGGAAAGACTGGATTTTGTTACTCAAAACGAATTTGTTAGAATCACTTACACAGAAGCTTTTGAAATATTGAAGGCTTCTAAACAGAATAAAAAGAAAAAGTTTGTCTACCCTATCGAAGAATGGGGTACGGATCTCCAATCGGAACACGAAAGATTTCTGGTAGAAAAACACTTTAAAAAGCCGGTAATCCTTACTGACTATCCAAAAGAGATCAAATCCTTTTACATGAAACAAAATTCTGACAACAAAACAGTTGCTGCCATGGATATTCTCTTTCCTGGAATTGGAGAAATTGTTGGTGGTTCTCAGCGGGAAGAAAACCTGGACAAGCTTTGTCAACGAATGGACGAACTAAAAATAAGCAAGGAAGAGATGTGGTGGTACCTTGATACTAGGAAATTTGGAACAGCACCACATGCTGGCTTTGGTTTGGGCTTTGAACGATTGGTACTGTTCGTTACTGGCATGGGCAATATTCGAGACGTAATACCATTTCCAAGAACCCCAGGAAATGCTGAATTTTAATATCTATTTTGAGATCCTTGGGCAGAAGCCCAAGGATCATTACTTTCATTATATTTTTTTCTTTTAGCTTTCTTCATTTACTGCATATTTAACCACTGAAACTTCTACCTAATCTATTTCCCCAGATAGACAGTGGGGCCTTCTTTTTCTCATAAGTAGATTTCATTCAAAAAATCACGAAACAGCACAAGCGCTTTTAAGGCTAACAAGGTTTTAGAATAATATACGAAAAGAGTGTCATAGATCTTATAGTCTGATTATTAAATCATACTAAGGAAATGATTAATTTATGTTAGGGTTTACTAAAGCCTTTGTTTTTAAACTCGTTTTCCCCATCAAGCATGGGGAAACTCCATAAGAAAAGTGTATACTCAGAGAAAAATAAACCTAAAAAGAAACTGAAGCAAGGCTTAATTCGATTCCTACATTTAAAATTACAGCTTTATTTGAAGTTTAAATACATTGAGTATCGAGTAAAAAAATATTAAACCCGGATTATGTAATAGGATTCGTAATAGCCTGTCCCGTGTTTACGGGAAGTGTTGCAATCGCAAGAAAATCGGTCGTGTACTGAAATAGGTTGACACAATTTAATTAAAAATTGTAAACCTATAATCGGACAAAATGAGTGAATTACAAAAGTTCTCCGAAGATGCAA
>NZ_JBSXOH010000053.1:0-65770 GCF_056859355.1 Cyclobacterium sp. L-R | reverse complement strand
AGTGTTGCAATCGCAAGAAAATCAGGCTGTTTGGAGATTTTAGCATAGCACCGCTATGGTGAAATTGAAAACAGCAACGAAGTGGCTGATTTTAAAGCGATTTCAGCACGTAATAGAATGTCTATTGCATATTTCGGGTTAAAGGGGCCTGATTTTAAAGTGATTTCATCACGTATTGGAAGGTCTATTGAATAATGACTCTCAAGCTATATAAATAATGATAAGTAGGAAAATAATGGTGATTGTCTTTTTTGCATTAGGCTTATTCAATGCCTGTCAGGACAAAGGAGGGACTGAACAAGCGGGTGGTTTGCAAACCATTCGGATTGAGCATGACAATCAAACAGAGTTGTTTTTAGAGGATGTTGCAGCAAATTACACCATCATTCCTTTAGAGATGACTGAAGAAAGTTTAATAGGTTATATCCATAATGTTGCTGTCTCTGAAGATTTCCTGTATATCAATTATGCAAAAGGTATACTTCAATTTAACCATGCAGGGAAGTATATCAAAAAAATAGGAGAAAATGGGGAAGCTCCGTGAAACTACAGACAGGTAAGGTCCATGATTATTGATCCAACGGATCAGTCAATTATTGCTGCAGACGCGAGGTTGAGAAAGAGCTTTAAATTCAGTGAAGATGGAGATTTATTGGCTGAATCTGAAATTTTGTCATCCCCACCCATTTATATTACCCCAATACCTGAGGGCTATATGGTGATAACTGATGACAATACTCAAGATGAAGCTTTGGGGCTTGTTTCAATTAATGAGATTTTCAAACAAGACAGGGATTTCGTTAAAATAGATAGCCTAAAACCTTTAAAAGCAAAGATTGAAAAGATTTTTCATACTATTTGGAGACATCCTTCCTTTATAACAAGGGCTGATTCCACTGCTTATTTCTTTTTTCCGATTGGCACTCTCAAGGAACAGGTAGAAAGAGATACACTGTTTCAGATAAATGAAAACGGTGATTTTATTCCCCATTTAAAATTCCAATTCTCAGAAAACGTAATCAATGAGGAAGGGAAGAGGGTGTTTTTCATTGAAAAGATTGAAGTCAATGAAGCCTACTATTTGGTGACCTATCATTATGAAGGGAATTATTATCTTTTTGGTTACGATAGGAAAAAGGATAGTTCTTGGCTGGTAAAGGATGGATTGAGGGTAAATAACCTGGAAGGGCATTATCTCCCAAAATCAAATGGAATTTCTTATTTAATGACGGAGGGAGTTTCTGAATTAAAAGGTGAAGAACCAAATCCTATTATTCATTTGATTGATTGGGGGAAATAGAAGTTTGCTCATTTTATTTCTTACCTACCCATTTTCCTAAAGAAATAACATATGATCCTAATTATGGAAATTGATATTTTATTAACTATTGATAAGCCATCTTTTGTTAGGTATTAGTTGATTTGGCCTCTTACGATATGAAAAGATTTTTAGTTTTACTCAGTCTTGTTGTTCTAACAAATATTCCGTTTTCATGTGTTGATGATTGTGGGCCTTCTAATCCCATGGAGTCCAAAATCACCGAGTTGTATGTCCTAGTAGGAAGCTTAACTTCTTCTGGTTTTATAACAACAAAATCTACTGTCTTTGAGCTAGCGGCCATTCAAATTAGAATTGCTGACCTGGATTATACTGAAGTCATGGCATCCATTGCTCGACCTCGATTTTCCTTTATTAATGCAGCCATAGCTTGCAGTCCCCGCTTACCTGAACCAACTCAGGCAATTGAATCAATGGTCATCACCTCTGAATCAACTGTGTATGCTCAAGGGAATGAATTCTTGCCAGGGGAACAACTGAATGAGTTATTTAAAATAAATGGAAACCTAACGATAGCTGAGTATATCACAAAGCAAAAAAGTGATATTGAGCTTTTTGGAAATATTGGCTCAAGTATTAATTTGCAACTGTTAGAGCAACCTGATAGTACCATCAATCAAACCTTCACCTTTGATATTAAATTTTCTGATTTGAGTGAGATGGTTGTAATAAGTGAGGTTTTTGAAGTGAATAACTAAAAATTTGCTAGGTTTATTTTCCCTAGAAAGCGAATCATTTAGACAAGAATCACTTTAACACCTTTTTCTTCGAGCATCTCTACGTAGTGTGCGGAGAGCTTCTTATCTACGATCAAGGTGTCTATGTCTTCAAGGTTGGCAATCTTTCCAAAGCTCTTTTTACCAAATTTACTACTGTCTGCTAAAACTATGGTTTTTTGGGCAGAAGCAATCATAATGCTGTTTAGATGTGCTTCCAATAAATTGGAGGTGGTTAGACCAAATTCCGGGTCAATGCCATCAACACTGATAAATAATTTACTGCAAGCAAAATCTTTAATCATGTTTTCTGCAAAATGCCCTACTACAGAACTACTGCTTTTGCGAACAACACCGCCCAATTGAACAACCTCTGTCTCTTTCAAATCCAATAAGGCCATACTGACGTTCATGGCGGCTGTTAGAACAGTTAAGGAAAGTGACTTGGGTATGGATTGAGCAAAAGCCAAGACTGTAGTCCCAGACCCAATAATAATCACATCATTCTGATGTAGAAAGTCTGTGGCTCTTTTGGCAATTGCATTTTTTTGACTGACCTGTACCAGTCTTTTTTCAGTAACGGGTTTATCGTTGACGTAAGGTGAAACGGGAGTGGCACTTCCATGGGTTCTAAATAGTAAACCTTTTTCTTCCAGAATCCTCAAGTCTTTTCTAACAGTTACCATGGTAACATCCATTTCTCTGCTCAAAGCGGCCACGCTCACATAGCCGGCCTCTTCCAGCTTGTCCAATATGTATTTGTGTCTTTTAGCAATTATCATATTAAGAGAAATAATAGAGCCCAAATATATGAAAATAATTTCCTTTTGTTTCTTTTTATTTCCTTTTGTGTTACTTTAGTGAGGTAAAAAGGTGGCAATGAATAGAAAAGACAGTTTATCAATTATTAAAGACGAAAAGGGAGTCTGGGACCTAGTGATAATAGGTGGTGGAGCTTCCGGATTAGGGGTTGCATTGGACGCTTTGTCCAGAGGTTTGAAGGTTTTATTATTGGAGAAATCTGATTTTGCTAAAGGCACTTCGAGTAGGAGTACCAAGCTTGTTCATGGAGGGGTTAGATACCTTGCCCAGGGAGAAGTAGGCTTGGTTTTGGAAGCGCTGAGGGAGAGAGGCAGGTTATTGAAAAATGCACCCCATTTAACAATCAACCAACCATTTGTTATTCCGTTGTATTCTTTTTTTGATCGGCTGAAATATGGTGTAGGGCTAAAAATTTACGATTGGATGGCTGGTAGCTTGCGTTTGGGGAAATCCAAGTTTGTTTCCAGAGAAGACACTATAAAAAGGTTGCCGCAAATTCGACAAAAAGGTCTTAAAGGCGGTATTTTATACCATGATGGACAGTTTGATGATGCGCGACTTGCCTTGGTGATCGCCAAGACCTGTATTGAAATGGGAGGTTGTATACTCAATTATGCTAGGGTGAACAAGTTGAGCAAAGATGAAACTGGTAAGATTAATGGAGTAGTTTTTAGGGACTTGATTGGTAAGAAAAATTATAAGGTTTCCACCAAATCTGTGGTTAACGCTACGGGGGTTTTTGCAGATAAGATTTTGCAAATGGACAATCCCGAAGCCCGTAAGATGATCCAACCTAGCCAAGGTATCCATCTTGTGATGGACAATTCTTTTTTGGGTGGAGATGATGCTTTGATGATTCCTGAGACCTCCGATGGGAGAGTGCTTTTTGCTGTTCCGTGGGAAGGGAAGTTGGTGGTAGGAACTACCGATACTTTGGTGAAGAAACCAAAAATGGAGCCTAGACCTTTGGCCTCTGAAATTAATTTTATTCTGGAAACCGCCAGTAATTACTTAGTAAAACCACCCAAAAGATCCGATGTTTTGTCTGTCTTTGCAGGACTTAGGCCACTTGCAGCTCCAAAAGAGGGCAGTACCAAGACTAAGGAAATATCCAGAAGCCACAAGGTTATAGTCTCTAAGAGTAAACTGATAACCATAACTGGTGGCAAGTGGACTACTTTTAGAAAAATGGGAGAGGACACTGTGGATGCTCATTTTAAGAACAATAATCTGACTGCAATAGAAAGTACATCTGCTAGCAAACATTTGCATGGGTATAGCCTTAAGCAGTTGAATGGGCAGTTGAAACTATATGGTAACGATGCTGCATTTATTCTTGACTTACAGAAGCAAAATCCTGAATGGGCTGAGCGAATTCATGAGGATTACCCTTATACGGGAGCAGAGGTAGTATGGGCAGTTCGTGAGGAAATGGCCCAAAAGATTGAAGATTTTCTCTCCCGACGATGTAGAATTTTATTGCTTGACGCCAAAGCTTCGATGCAAATGGCACCCAAGGTGGCCACAATCATGGCAAAAGAACTTGGGAATGATGATGAATGGATAACCGAAGAGTTAGAAGAATTTTATAAATTAGCCAGAAAGTATTTAATTAACATCTAAAACCCAATGAACCCAAATAATCAATACTTAATGGCCATGGACCAGGGAACGACCAGTTCAAGGGCTATAATTTTTAATAAAAAGGGGCAGATTGTAGCCACCGCACAAAAGGATTTTGAACAATTCTTTCCAAAATCTGGCTGGGTTGAACATGATCCTAAAGAAATATGGTCTTCACAAGCCTCGGTAGCCACTGAAGCCATCACCAAGGCCAATATCACTGCCAGTCAAGTTGCGGGAATTGGAATCACCAATCAAAGGGAGACCACCATTCTCTGGGACAGGAAAACTGGCGAGCCTGTTTTCAATGCCATTGTTTGGCAGGACAGGCGTACGGCAGCTTACTGTAATAAACTTAAAGAAGCCGGCCATTCAGAGATGGTTCAGAATAAAACTGGTTTGATCATTGATGCTTATTTTTCTGGTACCAAGATCAAATGGATTTTGGATAATGTAGAAGGAGCAAGGGAAAGGGCCGAGAAGGGAGAACTGTGTTTTGGTACAGTGGACAGTTGGCTGGTATGGAAAATGACAGCTGGTGAAACCCATATAACTGACATTACCAATGCCAGTAGGACGATGATTTTCAATATTCATGATAAGCAATGGGACAAAGAGTTGCTTGAACTATTGGATATTCCTGCTGCCATTTTACCAGAGGTAAAATCAAGTAGTGAAGTTTATGGCAAAACTTCAGGCAATTTACTGTCAGCAAAAATTCCAATTGCAGGTATTGCTGGTGATCAACAGGCTGCTTTGTTTGGCCAGTTGTGTACAGAACCTGGAATGGCAAAAACCACTTATGGAACAGGTTGTTTTTTGGTGATGAATACCGGAGATAAACCTGTCAATTCCAACAATAAACTTTTAACGACCATCGCCTGGCAAATAGGAGATGAGGTCAACTATGCCTTGGAAGGAAGTGTGTTTATAGGAGGCGCAGGAATCCAGTGGCTCAGAGATGGCCTTGGAATATTTAATGATGCCAAAGACAGTGAAGGTATGGCTTTAGGTTTGAAAGACAATGGAGGCGTTTATTTTGTGCCAGCGCTTACAGGGCTGGGAGCTCCCTATTGGGATCAGGAAGCCAGAGGGGCCTTCTTTGGAATCACCCGTGGTACAACCAAGGCCCATATGGCCAGAGCAGGATTAGAAGCCATCGCTTTTCAGGTACATGATGTATTGAAAGCAATGGAAAAAGATGCTGGAGAAGAAACCACAGAATTAAGAGTAGATGGCGGTGCCACTGCCAATAATTTTTTGATGCAGTTTCAGGCGGATTTAAATCAATGTTCAATCAAACGGCCAGAAATAATTGAAACCACGGCATTAGGTGCTGCTTACCTTGCAGGCTTGGCAATAGGCTATTGGAAGGATATGGACGAAATTAGGAGTTTATGGAAAGCAGATGAATCTTTTGAACCCAAACAAGATGCAAAGGTGATGCAATCAACTTTAGACTATTGGCACAAAGCGGTAGGAAGGGCATTAAACTGGGTAAATGATTGATTATGAACGTTTATATAGCTGAATTTATCGGGACAGCTTTGCTTTTGGGCATGGGCTCAGGAGTAGTGGCAAATGTAGTATTAAACAAAACCAAAGGACAAAATTCAGGTTGGATGGTGATAACCACCGCTTGGGCTTTGGGTGTATTTATTGGAGTGGTAGTGGCTGGACCATACAGTGGAGCTCATCTTAATCCAGCCGTGAGTATAGGCCTTGCCATTGTGGGGGACTTTGCTTGGGGGATGGTGCCAGGCTATGTTATTGCCCAAATAGCTGGAGCCATGATGGGTGCAGGTGTTTCCTATGTGATTTACAAAGATCACTTTGATCTTACAGATGACCCAGGATTAAAGTTCGCTCCATTTGGTACTGCCCCAGCAATCAGAAACTTGTCCTCGAATTTCACCTCTGAGGTGATTGGTACTTTTGTTTTAATACTTGTTATTCTATATTCTACCGGTCCTGTTATAGATGATGGGAAGGGGACTCCAATAGGTTTGGGTTCTATAGGTGCATTGCCTGTGGCTTTTTTAGTTTGGGTAATAGGTCTTTCCTTAGGGGGTACGACGGGATATGCAATCAATCCTGCAAGAGATCTAGGTCCCCGAATAATGCATCAGCTTCTTCCAATAAAAGGCAAGGGCTCATCAGACTGGAGTTACAGTTGGGTGCCAATTTTAGGCCCTATTGTAGGTGCAGCATTGGCTGCGGGACTGTTTTTGCTGTTGGGAACCAATGGGGTAAGTTGATCCGAATCAAAAAACTATTTTATATTAAGATAGCGAAGGCTATTTCTATAGAAACCGAGGATTGATTCCTCGGTTTTTTTATTTGAGGCCATGTTAAGGATTTGATTTACCATGGTAGGGTGAATTTATTTCATTTCCCAGATTTTAAGTACTGAAACATTGTTAGGCAGCCTTGTCACTCTGAGGGGATTTATGACATAACTAAATGACCAAGCTGGTATTATTGTTTAACCCGGATTATGTAATAGGATTTCTCCGCCCTGACAATTGTCAGGGGTGAAGCCTGTCCCGTGTTTACGGGAAGTGTTGCCATCGCAAGAAAATCAGGCTGTTTGGATATTTTAGCAAGGCATCACCATAGTGAAATTATAAACAGGAACAGAGTGCCTGATTTTGAAGCGATTTCAGCACGTAATAGATTGTCTATTGCATATTTCAGGTTTAATAACTTCTTCCCAATATTTGGATTCTGTTGGAATCCAATTTGATAAAGATGAATAGCAGTATAGTAAATGACCACAATGATGAACCACCATAACTAAAGAAAGGCAATGGGATACCCACCACTGGAAATAGTCCAATGGTCATGGCAATGTTTATGGTAAAGTGGAAAAACAACAGACTCACCACACAATAGCCGTAAATTCTAGAAAAGCGGGTTTTCTGTCTTTCCGCTAAAAAAACGAGCCTTAAGAGTAGGCTAACAAATAAAGCAATCATCACAAAACTCCCGAACCAACCAAACTCTTCACCTAAAGTGCAGAAAATAAAATCCGTGTGTTGCTCAGGAACGAAGTCAAATTTTGTCTGTGTTCCCTCAAGATAGCCTTTACCAAATAGGCCTCCTGAGCCAATAGCAATTTTGGATTGGGTAACATTCCAGCCTACTCCCAAAGGATCTACATCAGGGTCAAACAATACCATAATTCGATTTTGTTGGTGATCAGGAAGCTTTTCTACCACATAGTCTAGGCTTAAGGCATAGACAACCATGATGCAACCCAAGAAAAAGAAGCTTAAGGCATTTTGCCAGGACTTTTTACTCATTGCTATAAAAATGAGGATGACAGCTCCTATGCTTCCAAATAAATAGTAGTTGTTTTCTATGGCCAAGGTAAGTATGGTCAATGCGACCAAGGCTAGCCCTATAATATAATACCTTTGAGGCATGCCCTCCCTATAGAGCATTATAAAAAAGGCACTGTAAACCATAGCTGTTCCAGTATCTGGTTGTAGCAATATGAGTGCAATAGGCAATACAATAAGGCCTACCGCCTTCATTTGATCTTTGAGCTTGCTTAGGTCAAAGCTTGGGTTTTCCATAAGCTTTGCCAATGCTAAGGCCGTGGCAAACTTGGTAAATTCTGCTGGTTGTAATCTGAAAGCCCCAATTTCGAACCAAGCCCTTTGGCCATTGATTTCCTTGCCAATAAACGGGGTTAAAAACAAAATAAGAACAAATATCGCGTACAGTACAAGGCTGAGGTTATGAAAAAGCCTGTAATCGGCGACCATAATGATAATGATCAGCAATATGGCGGTGCCTATCCATACCAACTGCTTTCCCGAGTTGATGGAGAAATCAAAAATGGAGGTGGCATTTTGTTCATCATAAACTGCCGCATAGATATTCAGCCAACCTATAAAAACAAGTGCGAAATATAGCCCTATTGTTACCCAGTCTATTTTATGAAAATTGGTATCTTTTTGTCTCACCTAATAAATAAAATCTCCTTTTAACACATATTCTTCCAATTCCGGCCTTTTGATTTCTCCCGTAAGGTATTTTTCTATCAAAAGACTCGCAGTACTTGCTGCAGCTCTTCCTCCCCATCCGGCATTCTCCACATATACCGCAATGGCTATTTTAGGATTTTCTTTAGGAGCGAAAGCAATAAATACTGAATGATCTTCACCAGCAGGGTTTTGTGCAGTACCTGTTTTACCGGCTATTACAATGTCTTTCATTATTGCCCTTGTGGCTGTACCGGATAATGCCTCTACCATCGCATCTTGTATCAAATCAAAATGCTTGGGATCAATGCCTGAATCCTTTTTTTCTTTAAACCGATCTGGAATTCTGGAAGGGTCATCATTGATAGCTTTTATGAGGTGAGGGGTATAGAAATACCCTTTGTTGGCAAATATGGCAGCAAGATTTGCCATTTGTAATGGGGTAACCAACATCTCGCCCTGACCTATTGATAAGGAGTAAATAGTAGAATATTTCCATCTTCCTTTGCCATATATCTTGTCATAAAGTGCACTTGAAGGAATGGATCCGCCCTTTTCACCGTGCATGTCGACTCCTAATCGATTACTTAAGCCAAATTTTAAGACGGCTTCTCTCCATTTATCTAATCCGATTTGAGTGTCCGTATAGGTATTGGAAGATACTTCTCGGTTGATGACTTGCCTGAAAGCTTGATGATAATATGGATTACAGGAGTTTCTGATCGCTCCAAAAAGGTTTACTGGGGAAGGGTGGTTATGACAATTAACCAAGGCCTTATTACAAACAAAAGTTGTGTTTGGAGTAAGGATTCCTTCCTGTAGGCCTATAAGCGACTGGACAATTTTAAAAATTGATCCAGGAGGATAAGTCGCCATAATGGGCCTGTTAAACAATGGTTTTTCAGGATCGTTATTTAAAACCGTATAACTCTCTCCAAATTTAGCACCAGTCAGTACATTGGGGTCATAAGTTGGTGCTGAAATGATGGTTAGTATTTCTCCGGTTTTGGGCTCAATGGCCACCACCGATCCACGTTTTCCGTCCATCAGGTGCTCACCATAAAGCTGCAGATTCAAATCAATAGTAGATTGGAGGTTCTCACCTGGCATAGATAGTGTATCGAGGTCTCCATTTTTAAAGGCCCCTTTTTCGATTCCTCGGACATTGACCAATTTGTATTTGACTCCTTTTTTACCACGTAACTCAGGCTCATAATAAGCTTCAATTCCACTATGGCCTACATAGTCGCCCTGAACATAGTAGCGGGTGCTGTCGCGTGAAAGTTGGGAACTGCTTATCTCTCCAATATAACCTAATGCATTGGCGGCGGAAGATCTGGGATAGGAGCGGACTGATCTCGTCATTACAAAGAGTCCTTTATAATCGATGAGAAAATCTTGCACCTTGGCAAACTCTTCCTTGGATATTTGTTTGATTAGAGGGTAAGGTTTTACCCAGGAGTAGTTTTTTGCAGCAGTGAAATTTTCTATTAAATAGTCTTTTTCTATGCCAAACAAATCGCAAAACCTGCTTGTGTCTTTAAGGCTAAAGTCTTTAGGAATAACCATCAGGTCAAAAACGGGATCGTTAAAAACCATTAGGGAGTTATTCCTGTCATAAACCAGGCCCCTATATGGGTGGTCTACCACCCTTTGTATGGCGTTCCGTTCTGCTTTTCTTAAATAACTGTCATCAGTGACCTGAATTAAGAACAATTTACCCAATAAAATCAAAGCAATTACCCCAATAGTAATGGCAACGACTAAAGATCTACCTGTATACATTTATGCTACCCTTTCTTTTTTGTAAAATATAGCTTGCACAATTGTTCCTAAAAGAAATGTGAAAGCCATGCTGCTCAATACTCTAATAACGAGTGGGAGATACAAATGCGTTCCTAAACTGTCAATATAAAAAAATATAAAATGATGTAAAAGGATAAGGGGAAGGCTATAAAATAAATACCAACCTAATCCCATGTTCAATAAGGTGGGAGGGACATTGTCATCATAGCCCCCTGTAGGCATAATGACCTTGATCCAGGTATTGCGAACAAAGGCCAGAAATACTGTACTTGCTGCATGAATCCCAAAGCTATCGTAAAACAGATCGATAAATAGGCCGAAGAAAAAACCAATCAATAATAATGGTATGGTAGGTACTTCATTGGGCAGACTCAAAAGAAAAAACACGTACAAAAAGCAAAAGGAGTAGCCAAACAAAACCAAATCCTTCAGGATAAATACCTGAATTAGAAAGTAAATGCAAAAGCTAAAGCTATACTTGAGTAATTTAACTGTTGTCATTGAGAGGGATTCACCATTACTGTTTCCAAACTGTCTATTTCTTCACGCAGATCATTTTTTACCAGATATACGAAATTGAGCTTGCTAAAATCTGCACCTAAGGTAATCGTAATGTCAAGGTAATTGGTCTCATTTCCTTGAGAGACTTCTTTGACCTTGCCTATTGGAATACCTTCGGGAAAGACTGCATTGTATCCAGAGGTCACAATTTCTTGTCCAGGCTCTACCATTACATGGCGAGGCACATAGAGCAATTTGGCTTCATTGGAATTGATGCCATCCCATTTGGTGGAGCCAAACACCTCGGTTTTTTTAATTTTTGATGAAATCAAAAGATCTGTATGCAATAATGAGATCACAGAAGAAAAATGATTACTTGTTCCTTTTACCCTGCCAATGATTCCTTGTTCATTGAACACGCCCATTCCTTCTACTACACCATCCACACTTCCTTTGTCCAGGGTAATGTAATTCTGACTCAAATTGATAGAATTATTGATCACCCTGGCTGACCAGAAGTTGAAATTATTGCTAAGGGTACTGTCCAGATCGAAATAGGCAGAATCTACAACAGGAGTCATTTTATCCAGCCTATTAAGTAAGGATGCATTTTTTTCAGCCAAGGCTTTATTAGTAGAATAAAGCGTAAAATAAGAGACGAAGTTGTTTTTTGAAGACAACAATCGCCCTGTAAACTTATTGCTACTATTAAAAAAGACAGCTCCCTGTGGTGAATTATGTGTGAAAATAATCCCTAATGCAAGTAATTCCAGAATCAGAAAAAGAATAAATGCCCTTAGTCTATATAAAAATAGAAAGATTTGCTGCATTTTCCTTTTAAGTCATGAGAACGGTTCTGAATTGGTTGATATTTTTCAAGGCGTTTCCGGTGCCTCTAACCACTGCTCTAAGCGGATCTTCTGCAATGTGTATTGGCAACTTGGTCTTTTGATGCAATCTTTTGTCCAAGCCTTTTAGCAATGCACCTCCGCCTGTAAGGTGAATGCCATTGTCATAGATATCCGCAGAAAGCTCCGGTGGAGCAATTTCAAGCGCTTTGAGAACAGCCTCTTCAATTTTGGAAACCGATTTGTCCAATGCAAAAGCAATTTCTGAATAAGAAACTTTAATGACCTTTGGAATACCTGTCATCAAATCTCTACCTCTAATTTCATAATCTTCCGGTGGATCATCAAGTTCAGTCAATGCTGAGCCAATGGCTATTTTTACTTTTTCAGCAGATCGCTCTCCAATAAGCAGGTTGTGTTGCCTACGCATATAATCCAGTATATCTTTGGTGAATGTATCACCTGCAACCCTTATAGATTGGTCTGCGACTATTCCTGAAAGTGCGATTAGTGCAATTTCAGTAGTTCCACCTCCAATATCCACTATCATAGATCCCATCGGTTTTTCTATATCTATACCTATACCTATAGCAGCAGCTATTGGTTCGTAGATCATGTATACTTCTTTGCCACCAGCATGTTCGGCAGAATCCCTAACGGCTCTCTTTTCCACTTCAGTAATGCCTGAAGGGATACAGATCACCATTCTATGTGATTGGGGAAACATGCCTTTGTTATGTCCGGGGATCATTTTGATCAATCCTCTGATCATTTGTTCAGCCGCATAAAAATCTGCAATCACTCCGTCCTTTAGAGGGCGAATTGTTTTGATGTTTTCATGGGTTTTCTCATGCATGTTCATGGCTTCGCGGCCAACAGCCAATACTTTATTGGTTGTTTTATCTATTGCGATTATGGATGGCTCATCCACAATTATTTTTTCTTTATGTATAATCAGCGTATTGGCTGTACCTAAGTCAATGGCGATGTCACTTGAGAAAAAGTCGAATAATCCCATTTTGATATGTTCTAAATTAAATGATTATTGTTTCTTTAAAATTAACACAATTAAATCCGTATGAATAATCAAGCCTAGCCCAGTATTCTAACTTCCCATGCTGCTTCTGAAGCGATCTTGCTAGAATTGACCCAAATATGCAATTGCTTTATTAGGGTTAATCAGGAAAATCGCGTTTATCTACCCTCTTAAACTGGTGGCGGCACCCAATCTCAATATAACCTAATTTTAGGTGGTTTCAATACTCATTTCATGTGCAATTACCGATTACATAAATAGGCTTTAATTTGTCGGCAATGTAAAAGGAATATTCTTGGAAATCGATGTTTTCTCCAGATGAATTATATAAATATTAATAAGGTAAATAAAGCGAGCAATATTATTGTTTAATGCTTAAAATGTCTGACGCCTGTCATCACCATACTCATACCATTGTCATCACAATAAGCAATGCTGTCTTTGTCCTTAATAGAACCTCCAGGTTGAACTACCGCAGATATTCCTTCGTTTCCTGCAATTTCCACACAATCAGGGAAAGGGAAAAATGCATCCGAAGCCATGACAGCACCTTTCAGATCAAAGCCGAAAGCTTTTGCTTTTTCTATTGCTTGTTTAAGTGCATCTACCCGGCTAGTTTGTCCTACTCCACTCGAGAAGAGTTGGTCATGATTGCTGAGGATAATGGTGTTTGATTTAGTATGTTTACAGATTTTCAATGCAAATACCAAAGCATCTTTTTCAGCTTCACTTGGAGACAGTTTGGTCACTACCTCAAATTGTTCTTTGGTTTCAGTTTTAAGATCCTTGTCCTGTTCTACGAAGCCATTCAATAGGGTCTTGACCTGCTTGGTACCTGTTAGGTTCATTTTTTGCTTTAAGAGGATTCTCTTTTTCTTTCCTTTAAGCAAGTCCAAAGCATCCTGATCAAAGTCTGGCGCAATCAGCACTTCAAAGAACAATCCATGCATGGCTTCAGCAGCAGCAAGGTCTACCTTTTTGTTGGTGATTAAAACACCCCCAAAAGCGGAGATAGTATCTGCTGCAAAGGCTTTGTCATAGGCATCCTTAACGGTTTTACCTAAAGCAACCCCACAGGCATTAGTATGTTTGAGGATTGCAAATGCTGTTTCTTTAGAGAATTCTGCGATTAAAGAAACCGCTGCATCTACATCTACCAGATTATTGAAAGACAATTCTTTTCCATTGAGTTGATCAAAGAGGTCTTCAATGTTTCCGTAAAAACGGGCATCCTGGTGTGGGTTTTCTCCATACCTTAAATCAGTGGCTTTTTCTTCACTGATTTTTAATGCAGGAATATTCTCTTCCTGATTAAAATAATTGAAAATATGAGTGTCGTAGTTAGAAGAAACTTTGAAAGCTTGAGCGGCGAAGTACCTACGGTCATTCAGGTTTAACGCTCCATTTTGACTTTTTAATTTTTCTTCTAGCTCACCATATTGCGCTTTAGAAGCGATAATGGTTACGTCTTTATAATTTTTAGCAGCAGCTCTGATCAAAGCAATTCCGCCAATGTCTATCTTCTCTATAATATCAACTTCAGAAGCACCTGAAGCAACAGTCTCTTCAAAAGGATAAAGGTCTACAATTACCAAATCTATAGCCGGAATACCATATTCACTTGCTTGGTTGATGTCACTTTCGTTTTCCCTTCTATGAAGAATGCCTCCGAAAACTTTGGGATGTAGCGTTTTTACTCGGCCTCCAAATATAGATGGGTAGCCAGTAAGTTCCTCCACTGGAACTACATCTGCTCCCAATTCTTCGATAAATTTCTGAGTGCCACCTGTAGAATAGATGGTTACTCCCTGATTTTTTAATTGTTCAATGATGGGTTCCAGGTTGTCTTTATAATATACCGAGATAAGCGCAGATTGTATTTTTTTTTCAGCCATTACGATTGTAATTTATCACATTTAAATCTAAAGGAGAATTTTGATTGGGAATTGTCCTGTCAGATAGGGAATTGTTTGGTGTTTACTTTTGAATAGAACTTTACGAAGAGACAAAGTTAGGAAAATCAAGGCATTAAATCAGACTTTCAATGATTTTTGGATAGTATTTATGCTCTAGTACATGAACTTTCTCGGCGATTTGTTCAGGGCTGTCATTTTCGTCGATCCCTACAGCTGTTTGAAAGATGATTTTTCCCTCGTCATAATTTTCATTTACAAGGTGAATGGTGATGCCTGTTTCTTTGTCACCGGAAGCTTTTACAGCTCGGTGTACATGGTTTCCGTACATTCCTTTGCCCCCGTAATTTGGCAATAATGCTGGGTGAATATTAACCATCTTTCCCGGGAAGGCCGCAATCAGATTATCGGGAATTTGAAGCAAAAAACCTGCCAGTACTACAAAGTCTATCTCAAGATTTTTTAGGTAGGCTGTAAGTTCTCCACTTTCCAAAGCTGCCTTAGAAAAAACATGGCTAGGAACACCTAGCTTTTTGGCTCTTTCCAGTACATATGCCCCTTTTTTGTTCGAAGCAATTAAAGAAATACGTGCTTTTGTAGATCCTAGGAAATGATTTACTATTTTTTCTGCATTTGAGCCGCTTCCCGAAGCGAGTATGGCTATGTTTTTCAATGTTTATATGTTTTAATCTTTTTGTAAAAATACTAAGTAATCCCTTTTGCTAGCTTAAATGCGAATTCTTAAATCCAGATTATTTGCTTGGGAAGTGTAATACTACCTCCGGATGCATGGTGTAGAACCTGTATTGTTTACCATCATAAACTGGGAAACCGCTGGATTTATTATCTCCCATGATAGGGTTTTCTGAATATTTGGTCCAAGTCAATAAGTCTTTTGAAACAGCCATATTCATTGTCCAATCACTCCAGTCTTCTAGGGATGTGGCATGGTAGTAAGCATAATAATATCCTTTATGTTTGATGATTTTATTTACTGCCACGCCATATTTATCGTAAGCTTCTGGACCGATTTTGATCACAGGATCATCTTGCATATTTGTCCATATCTTTCTGTCTTTGGAGGTGGCAAGCCAAATACCAAGATCCCCTCTTTCGTAAAATAAATACCAAATTCCATCTTCTACCCAAACAGTAGGTGTTCCATAAGGACCATCACTTATTGGAGAGCCATCGACCTTCCTGATGTCTATATCGCCTTGATTTTCCCAGTGGATGCGGTCTGTGGAAGTTAACATCTTCGCAATGTCTCCTCTTCCTTCAGCAAACATATAATAAACCCCTTCATGCTTCCAGACCATCATGTCTTCTACCCAACTTTCGCTAAAAACAGGATTGCCTTCATACCTAGTCCATGCTATGCCATCTTCAGAAAAAGCATAGCCTAAATTTAGAAACCTATTTTCATCATATTTATCAAATCCTGTATACCACATGTGGTAACCATCCTCTTCTTTCATTATAAAACCTCTTTCCCTTATTCCACTGTCCCAGTCACCTTCTTCTGCTGCAGTGAAAATAGGATTGTCTGCTTGGGGAGTGAATTTTGTGATTTCATCGGGAAACAATTCTGGCTCTTCTGTTGCCGTATTATTTGCCTGCTGTTCTTTTCCTGAGCAGGAGAAAAGGAGGGTTTGAAGTATCAAGAGGACTAAAGCAATGGTATTGGTTTTCATGGTTAAAAGTGTTTTTTTTGAAAATTTATTAAAGGAAACCCATACTTAATATGCCTGTAAGCATAAGTAATTTGGATATGGTGCTCAATTCTGAGAAATGAGACTTGCGATCGGCCTTGTAAATTTTCACCATAAAAGCGATGAAAAACAGACTAAGCCCACCAAAATATAGAAAGAGTAGTGGCTCATTTATTTTGAAAGTGACAAATAAAATCGATGCGACAAATAAAAAGGCAATTATAAATATTATGTTTTTGGTTTTCCTGAATCCCAAAACAATGGGCAAGGTCTTACAGCCGTGTTTACGGTCCCCATTACGGTCCTCAATATCCTTTAATATCTCCCTTATCAAATTGATGAAAAAGGCAAATATGGCATAGGTAATGATCAAAAGTTCCGATTTTTGATAATAAATACCCACTATCCATATGGCTAGGCCAGTTAAGGATGCAACTGTTAAGTTTCCAATAAAAGGCAGCCGTTTGAGGGTATTACTGTAAAGCCACAATAGAAAGGCAGCTACAAAGGTGATGGCACCAATTTTTGGATGGACCAATAGTCCAACTAAAATCCCGACAACATTCATTACTGTATGTAGGATCATCACCATCCGCCTTTTCATACCTTTTCCAATAACCACTGCCTTTGGCCTATTGACATAATCAATTTTCACATCATAGTAGTCATTAATCATGTAGCCTGAGGCTGTGAGTATAACTGTAGAAATGATTAAAAGATAGAGATGGTAATCCTTCAAAACGGGTAATCCTGCATTGGTGGTACCGACTAGAAAGAAGGCGGTCATCAATTGCGCAAAGGCAACCAATAGTAGGTTTTCCGGACGAATGATCTTTATAAACCCACCAAAAGTAAATACAGGAGAAGCCTTTGGATTTTTCATGATACAAAAATAGTTAGATTTAGGGCAATCTGGACATTATAATTTAATATAATACGTATTATTAATAATGTTAACCTTTTGTGAACCAACAATTAGGGTTTTTGAGTGTCCATAATGTCTTGGGAAATATTTCTATATATTTCTGCAAGTTGCTCATTATAACTGAGGTAATCGTGATGATTTTCCAAGGTATTGATATCTTCTCTTATAGCAGGTCCGGTTTGGGCTTCACTCGGCCCTAACTGTAGTGTTTTATTCATTTGCTCAATGATGAGCGGTTTTAGGATGTTGAAATCCAAGCCCTGTCGGTGCATGATCGATTCAGCCAAATACACCATATGGTTGGTGAAGTTCGCTGCAAATACCGCCGCAACATGGATGGACCTACGGTCCCTAGACTTAATCTCATAGCTAGGTGATTTGAGACTTTTGCATAGTTTTTTTAAGGTTTTCAAGGTTCCCTTGTCCTCAGCTTCCAATAGAAAAGGAACTTCCTCAAAAGACAAGTCTCTACTTTTGGTGAAACCTTGTAATGGGTAAAGTATGCCCGTATAATCTGCAGAACTATAAGACAATACATCCAAGGTCATGGTGCCGCTTGTATGGACAAGTATGCTTTGCTCTGGCAATAGAATGGCTTCTGCAATAGGGGCAATGGCTTGATCACTAACCGCAATAATGAATAGATTGGCCTTGCTTTCTGTGAAGTCCAAATGATCTTGAGCCTCAGTTGCATATAATCTGGAGGAAAGCTGCTGGGCTTTCTCAATGTCTCTTCCGTAAACTTCTAATATTTCATGCCCAGCATTCTCCAAAGCCGATGACAGATGCCAGGCTACGTTCCCTGTTCCGATAATCGCGATAGTCAACTTCATGTTCATAAATTTATAAAAAAATAACCCCTAATGTTACTTAGGGGTTAAAACTTAGAGATTTACTTTTTATTATTTTATTCCAGGCCTTTGGCTTTCATTTTTTGAAATTCATCAAACCTTCGGAAAATCGCTACTGAAAAACCTATCAGCATAATGACAGTGCCAAGCCATAGAAGATTAATCATGGGTTTAACGGCGGCTTTCATTACTACATAATCTTTTTGATAGGTATTGACCTTAAATACAAATTTGTTTTCTTCAGGAACAATATTATCAACTTCCACTTTTATGCCCAAATCATGGTCAATGAAATCAACTTTACCAACCTGATTTCCTCGAATCAAGAATACTGGACTCAGTACTTTCTTTACATCGTAATCCATTATGGTTAACACTGCCTTCACCGCAATGTCGCCCTCCTCTAAGGGAATGCCATCTATTTCACTGACAACATCCGCACTCTCAAATTGAGTAACGAAGTCATTGATAAAGAACTGCTCTCCGGGAGCAGCATTGATAAATTGATCGTCATTCCACTCAGGCTCTTCGTAATCGTTTATCGCAGAAACGTGGGTGTAAAGATCTTTTGTTAAGTATTTCTTTGAATCGGGAGAGGAAATCAAGCCCATAGTTGGGTTTGGTTGAGACATAGGGTAGAGCGTGAATTTTAGATCATCCTCCTGAAAATACTCAACCTTGAAGTAGGAGTTTTCCTCTAGAACCAAATTAAGCGTGTCTCCTTTTTCAAAATATACTTTTCCATCTACTTTGACATCTTCCAGTGCCAAGGCTTCATTTATACCATCCAGTGATTCCATGGCGTCTGCTTTTACATAACCCGGTACACCTACTACCTTTTTGTACCTACCTCTATAGATTACATCGTAATCTTTCATTTGTAAAGGCTTGTTGATCCAAAGCAATACATTTTCTTTGTTCAGGTCATCTTCCCAATCCTTCTTGTAGGTAAGGCCTGACATGTTGATAGAGATGGTGTCTGAGTAACCTGAAGAAAACATAATACCTATTAGCATCATTCCTAAACCAATATGAGCCAGTGAGCCTCCTGCCAATTTAAAGGTTTTTTTCTTCAATAACTTTATCATAATGCTGCTATTGGCTACAATGGTAAAAGCTCCGGAAAGGACGATTACGATATAGGTGACGTCATAAACTTTACCTACTGTAATGATTATGGCGGCCAATACCATTGAAATAATATATGGCGTCACCAAAGCATTTTTAAGGTCTTCTTTTGACATTTTGTTCCACCAGAAATACTGTCCCACACCAGTTAGTAGTGCCAGTGCGACCGCAAACCAAAGTTGGAATTTAGTGTAGAATCCGATTTGGTCAGCTGGAGGTGCTAAGTTGGATAGTCCGCCAAATATTTCTACCAACGCATTGTAGGCCGGGATGGAAGTAGGTACAATCACCTGAAAAGCCATCAAGGCTAGGGTGGTGGCACCTATGAAAATCCAAAATTCTCTAGAGTATATAGAGGCTTCCCTTTCCGATGTAGGAATATGCTTCCATTCTTTTATGGTAAGGAAAATGGCAATTGCCAAAAAGAACAACATGTAAATAAGTAGCTGCCCTGATAAGCCCAAATCAGTAAAAGAATGGACGGAAGAATCTCCTAATACCCCACTTCTTACCAAGAATGTAGCATACAATACCAGAATAAAGGAGCTAATGACCAGTATCATGGATGTTTTCAGTGCAGTGCTGCTTTTTTTGAAGGTGATCATGGTATGTATAGCTGCTACCATGATTAACCATGGCACGTATACCGCATTTTCAACTGGATCCCAATTCCAATAGCCGCCGAAATTCAAGGTCACATAAGCCCAATAGGCCCCCATTATGATTCCCATGCCTAAAATCATGGCAGAGAAGATAGCCCAAGGAAGAGCAGGTCTGATCCATTCGGAATACCTTTTCAGTGTCAGTCCAGCCATTAAAAAGGCAAAAGGAACAAGGGTAGAGGCATAGCCTAGAAAAAGAGTAGGAGGGTGAATAACCATCCAAATATTTTGCAATAAGGGGTTCAGGCCTGTGCCATCCTCTGGAACATATTCAGGGTTGATTTGAAATATTGGTGCTTCAGATACATCTCGGAGTAACATGAAAGGAGAACTACCGATTTTTAAATCACCTATTACAACGCCCAGAATCATGGAAACCAGAAATGCTTGCACAAGTGCAAATACCAGCATTACAGGGCCTTCCCAGAATTTATTGGTGTGAATAATAATTAAGCCTAATACCACATCCCAGAAAATCCAAAGGATGAAAGCCCCTTCCTGACCTTCCCAAAAGCTGGAGATCATGTAATGAACAGGTAGGCCTTTGGAAGAATGTGAGTAGGCGTAAAAATACTCAAATCTATGATTGTAAATGATTTCGAAGAGGCAAGCTGCTATAGAAACAGCAGCAAAACCATGAATATAAAAAGTAATTCTGCTGAAATTTTTCCAGGAAGGTTTGTCCAACTCGCTAGCACGGGTGTAGTAGAAGTAGGAGACAGCTGAGACCAAGGCACTGACAAAAGCCAGAATTACCATGAAATGACCCAGATTACCCATAAAGGTATTCATCATTATAAGGTTCTTTTTGCGTGTATAATAAGACCAGAGGTATTCAGGATGCAGTAGGTTTTACATCCGTTTCCTGGTATTTTGAAGGGCACTTCATTAGAATTTTTTCAGCTACAAACATCTCATCAGTCTTATAAGTGCCTATGACCACAACCTGCTCTGATCTGGTAAAGTCAGCAGGAACGGGTTCATTGTAATATACTTGTTGTTCCGTGCCATCATTGTCTACCATTACAAAGATAAAAGAGGTCTTGTCTTCCCCTACTTCTATTCCTTCTACCTCACCATTAGCCCCTTTTTTAAGTTGGCCTACCACGTGAATGGCTTCTGTCTTTCCATTGATAGCCATTTTTTTGGCCGTAGAAAAGCTTTCGTAAGTACTGGCATCACCTATGGAAGTGATTATGATTACTATAGCTACCGCTATAATGCCCAAGCCTAATATATGTCCTCTTTTCATGATTTAATCGTTATATTTTTTTTCCAACCCACTAATCTTACGATCTGTTTGTATCACATAAACGAGAATACCCCCTAAAACAATTCCAATAATGCTGACTAATACGTAGATTTTTCCTTCGGAACGCATATTGTCGGCCATTTCGACACCTGAATTCTGGTAATCCTCATCTGTAATGCCAATTTTATCCTGAGCTTTGGCTAAAAAGCTGATAAATAACAGGAAAATGATAATGAACTTTTTCATATTATTGATTGATCAATTTGTCTTCTAATTTTCTTTCCAAACGCCTTAACCTTACCCTTACCGTGGCTATCCAGGTGCCAAGGAGGGTCCATCCAATAATGGCCGGATAGAACACCGTTCTCAGATTACTGTCCATATCATAGGCGTTGAACCCAGGGTTGCCACCATTGCCGGGATGAAGGCTGTCTGTAAGCCTAGGGAGGATAAATATCAAAGGGATGAATACGGCAAAAGCAAAAATACTGTAAACAGCACTGATTTTGGCTCTTTGGTAAACATCTGTAAGGGAGTTTCGAAGAACTAGGTAGGCGAAATACATTAGCAATCCTATTGCCGAAGCATTGAGCTTAGGGTCGTTGGTCCAAAAATCACCCCAGGTAAATTTGGCCCAAACCATGCCTGTTGTTATGCCAATGACTCCAAAAAGTATGGCCCCATTGGTGAATTCAACGGCCATGTCATCGTCAGCAAGGCTCCCCGTTCTCAAATGTCTTACACCATATACTACAGCCACGACCAGCATAATTAACATCCCAAACCACATGGTCACATGAAAGAACAATCCTCTGATGGTTTCATTCAGAATGGGAAGTCTGGGAACATCAATCAATAAACCTGCAATTATGGTATAAGCCAGCAATAATATGGCTAATATTTTCCACCAATAAGCCTTCATATTCGATAGTGTTTTAGTGGGTCAAGACCTCCCCATTGCTTTCATCCATAGATATATGTCTTTGAATGCCTGCATTTACATCAACAGTGGGTACAGTTGGGGAAATTATTTATGACCTCATTGAATCAACACGCAAAAATAGGGCATATTAAGTGATTTATTTACTTTTATCCCGTTTATTTGCTTACCGGTAAGTGGAAATGATATTACTGTTTTTAGTGCAGCTTTAAGAAAGCATATAAACTGCTTTTTCGAAGCATTAGAAAGGTTGCTTTTTTTAGTTAAAGTGTTGGATACTGATATTTAATTTGGTTTCGGAAATTTCTTTAAAAAGTGGAAATGATTGGTTTTCTTTCAGATAGTTTGACCCGTCTGTCCTCTAAAGGAAATACTTATGTCTGCAGAGCTGCATTGGGATGTACTGATCTAAATTTAGCGAAGGGTAACTTAGACCTAAAATGCCAAAAGTTCCCAACTTGCGTTCTATAGCCCAGCTTTCCCTCCATACAAATTGATAAATGAAAACCCCTCAATAGCAATGGGCTTGAGCCCATTTATAAAGGACAATATCATTTCATCTGGCTTTAGCCAAAATTTGGAGGGGAAATGGATGCCTCTAAAGCCCCAAAAATAAGGTTAATCGGTAAGTATTTTCAAAACCATCTTATAAGGGCCATTTAACGATTTCAGTAGCCTATCCTACAATTGAGACTGGAGAGAAAGAGCAATCCATTATAGGATAAAAGTTTAAAGGCTTCTTCGCGCAAGTTTGATAGCTTTTTCTGGGCAAACCTGAACACATATACCACAGGCATAACACAAATCTGGGGCTTTTACATAGGCTTTTTTTGGTTTGAAAAATGTTTTTAATTTACCTTTGAAATTTAGCGTTAATCGATCTTCGGCAGTAATTGTACGAATTTCCAATACATCATAGGGACAAGCAGGGATACAATCTTCCTTATCACCACAATTACTAAGGTTGATAATGGGGACTAACTTCCCACTTGTTTCGTCGCATTTTGATTTGTCTTTATTCATATAAAGAGGAGTTTTCAGAAGTGCTATTCACCATAGATCTTGTTCTTTAAATGTAAAGCAACGTTCTTTTTTACAGGTTTTACCCTTTTTCAATTGTTAAAAGCAGCTTGTTACCTGTAGGATCATAGACACAATAGTATCCATTTTTTTCTTCAAATACAGTCACGTTATTTAAGGCCTCGCTTAGTTTTTCTTTGGTGCTATAGTTAAGTTGAAAATGAGCCATTCCAGCATGATCAGCTGGGGCCAATGGTTTTCCCATTCCATGCCAGGAATTCATCGCCAAACGGTGTTGGTAAGGACCTCCTGCACCCAAATCGGCAAACATAAATTCTGGAAAGTTATTAAATTGAGTAAAACCTAATTTTTTATAAAAAGCATTGGCTTTTTGAACATTGTTGGCGTAAAGGTGTAAATGGCCAATATAGGTATGCTTTGAAAGCGGTTTATCTAGATCTTTGTTCTCCAAATTTTCCAGTATCTTGTCTACTTCGAGGTAGACCGAAGCACCTCGGATGTTACCGGTAGCATCTTCAATTTTGATTCCTCCGTCACTTATCACTCTTTTGAACCTTTCAGGAGTTTCTAGGGTGAATTCCACGTTGATTCCATCTGGATCGTCTAAATACAGTGACTTTGACATAGTGTGATCTACAGGGGAGTAGGGATAGTTGTTGTCATGTAAACGATGCAACATTCTGGCAAATTCACCCATGTTTGGCGCATGAATAGCAAAGTGGTAAATCCCGCTATAGCCTTTTTTAAAAGGAGTCTTGGCAGTTTGGTGTACGACTACCAACGTCTTGGTTTCAGTGCCAAATTCAGCACTATTTTCAGTACTTTTCCTTAGTTTCATACCTACTATTTTGGTCCAAAAATTAGTAGACTTTTCCAGACTAGTATTGTTCAGGTGTATTGCTCCAAAAGAAGCAAATTCTTCTGAGGTTTTATTTATTTGATTTTTTATCGGATTGGCTTTAGCCAAGGTTGAAAATGTGTCCATATTTTTTCTAAAATCAAAGTGCCATTTCTTTTTAATTGATTCTTTTTGCTGCACAGTACTAAGTATTTTGTTGGATCAATTGGGTTTATATTTTATTCCACTTAATCCCTTACGAATTTAAATCCCACTGAAATCATATTGGAGCGAAATGAAGTATTCCGGTCGTACCGATAGAATTTAAGGTCAATACTTTTCAATCCCCATTTCGCAATATGGGCTTGGGTGAAAATATCAGTATAGGAGACCCCAAACCCGAACTGATTGGCAGAGAATTCAGACAAATCATAGTCAGAAGTGTAAAATTCATTTGTTGACATTGCTCCTTCATAGGGATTAAAATAATCAGCAGCAGTTTGGTTATAAAATCTGTAAGATGGATATAAAGTAAACTTACTACTAACTTTGATTGGGATCTCGATACTGGCTGTATAGGAAGTAATTCCCCAGTTATCGAAATAATACCTGTAAAATGTTCTGAGTGCAAGCCTCTCATTTAAGTACCAATTAAGTCGCCCACCAATCGCCACTTTAAACCTATTGTCAGGAAGCCGCTCATTGGCGTCTGCCAATTGAAAATCATCTATAAATGAGTCTGCTACATCACTGAAGTAGACCCTTTGAAATGGAGTAGAGAGTAAGCCTTGCTGTTGTACAAAATCCAAGGCCATTGATCCTTGAACATTCTTGTGAAGGATTTGAGAAATTCCTAATCCCATCGAATAAGAATTTCGTCCTTTGGTAGCATATTCATTAAAAATAGGACTGTAATTAAGGTTGCCTGTAAGGGTATTGTTAGTAAATAAGTTGTTTGTTAAACCATTTTCTCCGCCCGAAAAAGGTCTTAATTCTATTGGGTAAATTGTAGTCCAGGAATCAAAAAACACATTCCCTTTTACACTAAGTTCTGTATTTTGCTCATTGAAGAGTTTGGTATAAGCGCCTCCTGCACCTATTGAAAAATAGTCATATTCATTGGCGAAGGATATGCTTGTAGACCAAATGGAATTGCGGTCGTCAGAACTATGGCTATAGCTTCCTGTGAAATTTGTCCAAACATCACTTTTGGAAGCGCCAGAGGAGGCCTGAAAAGCATCTGCATTTCCGCCATCAAATGGATCTATATTACTGGATGAAGCAGAGGTATATGCAGATATTCCTGCGTCAATGGTTAAAATGTCATCATCGTTTAAAGGGATAGAAATTATAAATGAGGTAGTGAAATCGGTTAAAGCTTCGGTTCCAATGCCACCACTTACAGCGGCATTTTCACCGTCCTGACTATAATAACTCGATAGAATATCGACTTCCGCGCTTTCTAATACCCGTTTTTTATATACCTGGGTAGTATCTTGAGCAAAACCTGCAAATGATGTTGTAACCAAGCAAAGGAGTATGATATATTTTAAGGTATGCATATTTCTTGTTTAATTAATTACAGCCACATCCACCACCAGTTTTTCCACCGTTAGCACCAACTGCAGCTTCTCTGTATGAATGCATAGTGGTTACATTTCGGTCAAACTTCTTTTCAGAAAGCCCCATGTCCGGATCATTGATGTTTATTTTCTCATATCCTTTTACAACCATACAGCTATTTGAAAGACAAGTGATGATGGAGAATATTAAAATTATTTTTTTCATAATTTATCGATGGCTATGTTATTCGATTTTGAAATGTTTCCCTTGTCATCTATAATGATGCATTCTATGTTGGGAAGTTGATTGATGCGGTCCAATCCTGCTTCTTTGCCCATTACAAATACTGAAGTAGCAAGGGCATCTGCGAGTTCTGCCTTTGGCGCAAAAACTGTTACACTAATTATTCCAGTTGAAGGATATCCTGTTCTTGGGTCAATAATGTGTGAATACCTTTTGCCGTTAAATTCAACATATTTCTCGTAGTCTCCTGAGGTGACAACTGCACCATTGCTGATTGGTAACAAAGCAAAAACCTTGTTCTTATTGAGTGGGTTGGTAATGGCCACTTTCCATTCGTTGCCATCTACTTGCTTGCCCCAGGAATTCATATCGCCCGAAGCATTGATAATGCCAGAAGTAACTCCTTTAGCTAAAAGTAATTTCTTTGCCATATCTGCTGCATAACCCTTCCCAATGGCCCCAAAACCTATTTTCATTCCCTTAATTTTGAGAAACACAGTAAGCTTTTCTTTGTCTAGCAAAATATTATTATAACCAACTTTGGTTACTGAAGCACGTATGTCTTCCTCTGAAGGCATTTTTCTCATACTGCCATCAAACTTCCAGATTTTATCCATTGAGGCATAAGTTATATCAAACGCGCCATCCGTCAATTTCGAAATCATCATGGCCCGCTCAATAAGGTTGAATAGTTCAGCCTCAACTTTGACTGGTTTGATTCCAGCGTATTTATTTATTTCTGAAGTTTGAGAATTTTCATCCCAGGAAGAGATTAATTTTTCTATTCTGTCGATTTCTTCTATTCCGCTTTCTATATGATTTTTTGCTGTAATAGAATCTTCGGCAACGACCGTGATATCAAATCTGCTCCCCATTAATTTCAGGGTGCGTTTGTGAGCTTGTTGTGCCTGAGATGTAAATGACAGTGAAATTACAATGAGCGTAATAATGAGTCTCATTTTACTTGATAAAACTGTCCAATTCCTGAATATAAGCTTTTGGTGTGGTTTTCTTATAGCCCGTTTCTCCCAATAAGTTTCCTCTATTGTCCAGTACAACTACCAATGGGAAAACGCCATTTTTATCATAAATCTCAGCCAACTTTGCGTTGGCAGCAGCTTGTTTTTCCGGAAGAGCATTTTTCTTTTTACGAGGGAAATCGGCCTGAAACATAATGTAGTTGTCTTTAGCGTAGGTTATAAATGTTTCGGTACTCCAAATTTCCCGACTTAATTTAATGCAAGGCGCACACCAGTCCGATCCTTGGAATACCAAAATAATGGGCTTTTTTTCTTTAGTGGCCAATTCTTTCGCTTTTGAGAAATCAGTCTGCCAATCCTGAGCGAAGCCTGAACTAATACCGATAAATGCAATGATTAAAATGATGATGCTTTTTTTCATGGTCGCTTGAAATTATTTAATGTTCTTAGATGTCCTTAATTCATAAAGGGTCAACTATCAAGGTTCTTGTATTTTAACTCAGATTCGAAGACATTGATAAGTAACGTTTTGCAAATAATTTAGGCCAATAATTTGGTCATATAGTTGCTGAAAAAGGAGACAACATGACCAAAGTCATGAATTAACTACCAGAATGTATCTTTGCTTATTTGGCATATTCCTTGTCAATGAAAGCAACTTGGTCATCTTGGGTCTCGATATGGTCAAAGCATAGCTTAGACCTAGAACGTCGAATCTTACCAAATTCATTTAATAGCTCAGTTTTCCTCACAAATAAATTGATTAATAAAAACAATTCAATAGGAATCAGCTTCAGCCTATTTATAAAAGCCATACCATTTTATCCGGCTTTAGTCAAGATTTAGAAAGGAGAAGGGAGTCCTTTCAATTATGCTTATCCCTTGGGTATGGCTTCAAAATTATTTGATGACCTGCTTAGCTGAATTATTGGGCTAAAGCCACTAGGCGACATATTCCAATCTAATCCCCCAGCTTCAGCTGGGGGCTAATGATGATTCGCGGATCAATTTGTTGGGAATTTATTTTGCGAGAATAGGTGCTTTTTTTGTTCTTCCCCAAGCTACAAATAAAGCAATTGCCATAAATACCAAATTCGCTCCAATACCTGAGTATTCACCTCGGGAAGCATGAAAAATCGCTGCCAATACCATAACTACTGCAAGTCCGATTGCTGCCCATACCGTTAAAAAAGGTTTGATACGAAGCAAGGCAGGAAGGATTAGACCTATACCGCCTAATAATTCACTAACACCAATAAACCTAACCAATCCTAAGGAAGTTGATGAAACCCATGGGAGTGATTCTGCCAATGCTTCAATAGGCTGTGTAGCTTTCATTAAGCCTGCCATTATAAAAATAACTGCCAATAGTACTTGTGCAATCCAAAGAGAGATATGTATTGCTTTGTTGTTTTTTTGATTTGCCATTTTTTTAAATGTTTTTAATTGATAATGGCACAAAGTTGCGGCAAAGTGAATCGGTAAAAAATAAGATACCTTAAGAAAGGTATTTAATGCTCACTTTTTTTAGCCATTCTCCTTCTAATATCACTTAAGTATTCCGGTGTAACCCCAATATAGGCTGCTATTAGTTTGAGAGGAAGCCTTTGCACTAGTGTAGGATATGTTTCTGTAAAATCGATGTAGCGCTGTTCAGATGTCGCACTTAGCAGTCCTAGAATTCTTTTGTTGGATGCAATAAGGTTGTTTCTGAACTTATTGGCGATGTCTACTACTACCTCTTTATCAAAGCTATCGATATCTATAAAGTCTGATTTGGAAATCAGAGATATCTCGCAATCCTCAATCGTCTCAATAGAGACTGAGGAAGGTACCTGGTTGGTAAAGCTATCCAAATCTGAAATCATCCAATTTTCGGGTGCAAACTGCATAATATGCTCTTTGCCGACATTGTCTACTGTGTAACTTTTTAAGCAACCTTTTTTTACCAAGTACCCATATTTAGCAATTTCTCCCTGTTTTAAAAGGATTTCACCTTTCTTGTAAGTTTTTAAGGAGTTGATTTTTATGCTTTTCATCTTAAATTAGGTTGGTCAATTGTTAGGCTTAAATTAAGTCTTTTGGCTAAAGAAATGAAAATTTTCTTTTCTGTTTGTGTTAGCCTTCAGGACGAATTTATCAATTTGTTTTTTGATCTTTTTACAATTCGGATTTTTGTTTATTGAAGGTATGGACAAATTTATCTAATTTGACTGATTTGATATCCCTGATAATACGATTCCTGTTTATGTCAATAGTCATTTACGTCCAACGCGGGTATATAGGGTGATTTTAATAGGATATAGCTTTTGTAGTAATGAAAAATTTTATTACCAATCACATGAAAAAAGTATTGACTTGGGTTATAGTTGTCCTCATACAGTGTAATGCAAATTCTCAAGTAGGGCTGGGAATTGCTGCAATTGATGGTTTTTGAGCCCGGGCTGAAGGTAAGGGGCTTGACAGTTAGCAAAACATTTCAGCCTTCGTTTGTAGTTACGGAAAAAGGAACATTATTGGTGTTTTGTCAGGGTCGACTATTTGATGGTGAAGACAATGAACCCAAAGTGATCCTCATGAATAAAAGTTATGATTTTGGAAAGTCATGGGAAGGAGTGGAAGTGATTTCTTCACCAATGAACTTTTTTACCATATCTCCCTATTCCGCAAGTATGGTAGGAGAAGAAAAAATTTCTTTCCTAACCTGTGTTGGATTAAAGGTAACAAAAGAGTTTTATAAGGATGATTTTTCCAAATTAAAGGAAGCTACTGGTATTGATATCGAGGACATAGGAAAGGATAAAGCTTCTGTATTGGTCAAGTAAACCTCTTTGGATGATGGTAAATCTTGGACAATGGAGTATCTCAATGGAGACAATACACCACTTTTTAAAGAATACAATGGGTACGTTCCTATTATCATGAATACAATTGGACAAGTTCATCAAATACCAATGGGTCCAAACAAGGGGAGGATGATCATTGCTGCTCCAATTTACTCAGTACCTTCTGGGAAGGAAGTCACAATTAATTTTAGGGATTATAAATGTTCAGGCTCAGGAATTATTTATAGTGATGATTTTGGAGAAACATGGAAAATGGATGGGATGATCACTGATTATCTGGCAAATGAGGTTTCCGTAGTTTCTATTAAGGGAGGAAAAGAAATCCTTATGGTTCGGAGAATAAATAATTTTGAAAATTACAAGGAATATAATTCTGTAGAAAAGATGAGTTTAGGGCGAAATCAGCGAATAGCCAATCTAAGTGGCGATGGTGGGAAATCCTGGTCGGATCCATTTTTAATTGACATTAGCGAAATAGCCTGTCATGGAACTTTGACAAGAAGGAATAATCGATTGTATTTCTCAATTCCGCTCGGACTTCAGGATAATAATCAACAGAAAATAGATTGGGATGATGACCGTATCAGAGGTGCGGTATTTTACAGTGATGATGAGGGGATTACTTGGAAATCAAAGGTTATTGAACCTTCCTATTTTTCTTACAGCACCTTAGGGAAATTAAACAATACATCAATGATTACTTTCTTCAGTCGTGGAGGTCATGGTAGATTAGGTATCGGATATAGGGTTTTCTCGGATGAATGGCTGGAAAATTAATGATGGATAAACCCATTAAATAAAAAGGTATCTCATATTACGTGTTGAAACCACTTTAAAATAACTAGAATTTCTTGCGAATACCCCTCTTCTTGATAAATCGGGAAAAGCTATACGAACCCTTTTACTTAATAGGGGTTATAAAGATTGAACCTATTATGAGGATAATTATTTTTTAGAAAGTGAATCTCTCTCTAGTGGGCTTCAGCCAAAATTCAAATAACAAAGGGGTTATTAGTAAGAATGCATTTACCTATGACATAGATAGGTTTGGTCACCGGGCTTATTGAGGGTATAGTTTTAACGTATTGCTTCGTCAACCGATTTACTGTCCACAAACTGCTCAAAACTGATAATTTTGCCATTGTTTAGTTTCCATTTATGGGCAACCCGTGCTCCAAAATACTTGTTTGTTTTTTTATAAGTACCTGAATAGGTGCCATAAGCAACTACTTTGTCTTCATTTGCAATATAATCTTCGGGTGAAAATTTATAATCGATCCACTCGCTACCCAAGCGCTTAAAAACATTTTCAGTAACACGCTCTAAACCAATATAAGTTCCTGCATACGGAAAGCCTTTAGCTTCTGTCCAACTGATATTTTCGGCTACATATTTGGCTAAATTCTTACCGTTCTCTTCTGAAGTTTTGCCTTCATAGGTACTTTTTATTATTTCTAAATTTGTCATAACTTCTTGTTTAATACATCAACTTGACAATACTAAAAGTATTGTCAAGTTGATAATTATTGTGGATTTTACCATTTCATTTCTCCTGTGTTCACTTTTGCTCCTAGTATTAAAGCTGTTTCAAAAGTTAAATTTGGATATTTTGCTTTTATAGTTGCTATTAACGCTTCAGAAGTTTTATTGCTTTTCAAAGCCTCTTCATAAAATTGAATGTAATTTTTAGTGTGGTTTACAGCATCAATAATGAAATCTGAACTCGTATTTGCGTGTGCAGGGATTACTATTTCAGGTTTTAATTCGCTGATCGTATTTAAGATTGAGATCCAATTGTTACGTGCCTCTGTTGTTTGTGCATCTGCCATCCATACATTAAATGTTGTGCCAAAAACATTAATACCACCTAGAGCTGTTCTTATTGAAGGAATCCACACAAAAGTTCTTTTAGGGAAATCATCTAACCCAATAATTTCAAACTTTTCGCCTTCTAACTCAATAGCATTTCCTTTTAAAACTTGAGGTAAAACAACATTAGATGTGATTTTATCACCTAATTTTTCGCCCCAAACTTCCAATTTCTTTTGAGCTGTAGCTTTTAAATGTTCTACTGTTGCAGGCGTTGCATAAGCTGTAACTTTTGGGAAATATTTTTTAAATACTTCTAATCCGAAATAAAAATCAGGATCTCCATGGGAAACATATATTGTAGTCAATTTTTTTCCAGAGTTTATTATTTCTTGTGCAACTTTTTCGGCATCTGCCAATGTAAATTGGGTGTCAATTAATACTGCATCATGCATGCCCGAAATTATTACTGATGCAACACCAAAACTATTTTCTGAGGCGTTGTAAACTTGAAATTTAAATTTGCTTGTTTCTATTGTTTTGAAATTTTGAGCTTGTGCTTCCATTTTGAATAAAATTAAAATTGTTAAAAATACTGTTGAAATAATCGATCTCATTTTTGCTTGTTTTAAATTATGTTACAAAGATGCGATACCACCTGTCTCAAAACATTGAACAAGTTCAATAATTGAATTTTCAACTATTTTTTAATAGCAATTTTTCGTCTAATTTTACTCAAAAACTCATGACTTATGCCCAAGTAAGCTGCTATTTGAACATTGGTTAATCGTTGAAAGAGCTTAGGATATTTTTCTATAAAGTCAATGTACCTTTGGTTTGCTGTTTTACTCAAATTATCAATCATTCTTCTTTGCAACGCGATATGCGTTTTTTGAGTCATTATTCTGAATAATTTTTCAATCTTAGGAATGTTATTAAAAGCAAATTCTTTATCTTTTTTTGAAATTAATAATACTTCACTATCTTCTAAGGCTTGAATATAAAGTTGTGAAGGCTTTTCATTAGTGAAACTGTCAATATCTGCAATCCACCAATTTTCTTGAGCAAAATAGAGTACTTGTTCAAAACCATTATTGTCTATGTGATATACTCTGAAGAGTCCTTTGGTAACAAATCCTTCAAACTTGCAAACCTCTCCTTCTCGCAAAAGGAAATGTTTTTTTAGGACCTTTTTATTGTGAAATAAGTCGCAAAAATTTTCTATCTCTTTGTTTGAAAGAATAATATGGTTTAATATGTTTTGTTTTAGTATGGCTGTCATATTCGAGGAGCTTCTAAATTTTGCCCAATAGTTAGTGGAAAATCCTTTTTGTGCTTTTTTATATTTTTCTTAATTCGATTTTACCTACCATTGCTATTTCCCATAATTGAGATTTGAGTTTTGAAAAATTTTCATTGTCGAGAGTACTTTTGTTAAGTAAGTGTAATTGAATGAACCCATGCCGCCATATGCCAAAAGAATCTTCGAAATCGATCTTTCTATGGCTTCGATTAATAGGGTTTTTGCTTTAAGAAACCCTTCTTTCCAGTTTTTCTAATTGTCTTCCATTAACAAGGTAATTAGTTTACCTAATATGCTTTCTGTCTCGTTTATTTTATATTAATGTTTTAGAATAAGAGTATAGTAGAATAAGAGTATAGTCCATCCAAACTATTAGCCTCTCTACTTAGCTTACATTCTTTACTTAAATCAAGGATATTGGAGAAGGAAAAAATCCTTGATCAAATAAAATTTTTATTTATTTAATATATCTTCGGTTTTAATTCAAAGTATAAGTATCCTTTTTTAACCTATACAGGTGAATATTTGGGCTAGAACATAATAGAGATATTCTTTTGCGATTCCCAGATGAGGTTAGGAACAATTGAAATTGGTGAATTTACTCGATTGGATAATTTAGTCATTAACCCTTTCTTTTGAAATACCGTAATCATTTAATTAAAATACCACCTCAATAAGAACGGGTTTCAGCCCTTTTATAAAGGGGGTACCCCATATCACCCGGCTTCAGCCAAAATTTGGTGAGAAAATGGGTCATTAAATACCACTTCTGGAAACCTATGGCCTCGACAGGCTCAACCACCGAATCTCGGTAGGACTAGCTCCTAGCTCCTCCAAAGATAAGGGAAAAGCAGGTAGGAGGTGGCTAGAACAATTGCATTGATGGCCATTAAGGTGATGATCTTTTCTGCGCTTATGCCCCTGTCCAATCCATCGATTGCGCTTTTGGAAACCTGAATGGTCATCAGTAGAATTGGGATCATTACGGGGAAGCTTAAAATGGCCATCAAGGTGCCATTATTTCCTGCCTTGGAGGCAATGGCTGATACCATGGTCAGCGCTGCGGAAAAACCAATGGCTCCTAGCAAAAGGTTCAAAAGAAACAATGGATGGTCAGCTACGGGATTACCGAAAACAACGCTAAAAACCAAATAACCCAATAGGGCCAATACAAGAGTGAGTGCAGTATTGTAAATGGTTTTGGACAAAATGATTGCTTGAGGTGATGCAATCATAAAATAATAGAGTTGCCTTCCCTGGTGTTCTTGCACAAAACTTTTAGCTACGGCATTGACTGCCGAAAAAAGTATAATGATCCAATAAAGGGAGTTCCAAAAAGGGACTTGTAATTCACCTTGACCAGCCCCAATACTGAGGTAAGCAATAAATACTGCGCTGGTGACATATAGAAGTATACCATTGATGGCGTACTTTTGTCGCCACTCCAATAAGGCCTCTTTTTTTATCAACAAAGCTATTTCCTTCCACATATTGTTCGCAAATATAGGCACCTAATCAGAATAACTTCCCCGTCTAGTCATAATTTTATTGATTGTTACTGGTCTGTTTGCTATTTTACAGGGTTATATAAAGTATATAAAAATATTAACTATTGAATTTACAACCCATTTGAAACCGAAAAAACGGAATCAATACAATTTTATTTTATCATGAGTTTTGAAAACGACAGGAGAAAATTTATAGGAAAAATGGCCTTAGGAACTTTGGCGGGACTTACCCCCTGGAATAGTCTATTGGCAAATACGCCAATAGAGGCAAAGGCTATTCAAAAGGCTTTTGTACCTGTAATGCTGACCCCTTATAAAGCAGATATGTCTGTAGATTATAAAGGGCTAAAAAAACTAACAGATTACTATCTTGAATCTGGAGCACGTGGTTTATTTGCCAATTGCCTGAGTAGTGAGATGTATGACTTGAGTCCGGAGGAAAGGCTGAAAGTGACCAAGACCGTAGTAAAGAAAGTCAATGGGGAATTCCCTGTTGTAGCTACAGGATCTTTTGGGAATACTGCCCAAGAAAAAGCAGATTTCACCAAAAAGATAGCTGATACTGGTGTTGACGCAGTTATTATGATTACTTCCCACTTTGCAGAAAAAGGGGAATCTGATGATGTTGTGATCAAAAATCTGGAAGAATACCTGTCTCTGACTGGAGATATTCCATTAGGAACTTACGAATGTCCTACCCCTTATAAAAGAATACTTTCTCAAAAGGTTCTTAAGTTTTTATTGGATTCTGACAGGTTGGTGTACCATAAGGATACCTCTGAAGATATAGACAATATTAAAGAAAAACTTAAAACGGCTAAAGGTACTAAAATGGGCTTTTACAATGCCCACATGGGTAGTGCTGTAGCCTCTCTTCGAAATGGAGGTGCTGGATTGTCTCCAATTGCAGGTAATTATTATCCAGAAGTAATCGCTTGGATTTGTGACAATGCAGGTGATTCTGGAAAGAAAGAACAGGTAGATTGGTTACAAGAAAAGGTAAGAGACATGGAAAGAAGGATTACCGCCAATTATATGCTTTCCTCTAGGTATTACCTTAACAAAGAAGGCTTGGGTTTGGAAATTGTAAGCCGTAGGGCTAAAAATCCACTTACCGCAGATCAGCAAGCAGTTGTTGACAAATGTTATGCTGAAGTGCAAGGTTGGAAACAGAAATTATCCATATAATAATCTCTTTTAATAATAAAAAGGGGCTTCTTGTTTTAAAGAAGCCCCTTTTTATTTCCTTATGTTTTAGCTCAAAACTGATATTGATTAATCAATGGTATCAAACCCCAGATAAGGAACCAATACTTTTGGCATTTTAATGCCTTCTGCAGTTTGGTTGTTTTCCAAAATAGCAGCCATGATTCTTGGTAGGGCCAAGGCACTTCCATTCAAGGTGTGTGCTAAAACGGTTTTCTTGTCTTTGTTCTTAAAACGCAATTTCAATCGATTGGATTGGTAGGTTTCGAAGTTACTAACTGAACTTACTTCCAGCCATCTTTCTTGGGCAGCTGAATAAACTTCCATATCAAATGTAAGTGCAGAAGTGAAGCCCATGTCTCCTCCACAAAGCCTTAATACCCTGTAGGGCAATTCAAGCTTTTGTAACAAGCCCTGAACATGTAAGCTCATTTCATCTAAGGTTTTGTAGGAATTATCAGGATGCGTTACCTGTACAATTTCCACCTTGTCAAATTGATGTAATCGGTTCAATCCCCTTACATGAGCTCCCCAACTACCGGCTTCCCGTCTAAAACAAGGTGTGTAGCCTGTATTCTTTTTGGGTAATTCATCTTCTTGTAGGATGACATCTCGGTACATATTTGTGATAGGGACTTCAGCGGTAGGTATCAGGTAAAGTCCATCTTCTCCAGCGAAGTACATTTGTCCTTCCTTGTCAGGAAGTTGCCCTGTAGCGTAGCCGCTTTCTTCATTGATCAATATGGGTGGCTGTACTTCTGTATAACCCGCTTTGTCTGCCTCGTCCAGGAAAAAGTTGATCAAAGCCCTTTGCATTTTGGCTCCTTTGCCCTTATAAACAGGAAAACCTGCCCCGGTAATTTTTACTCCCAGTTCAAAATCAACGATATCGTATTTCTTAATCAATTCCCAATGAGGGCTTTTGTTCTCTGCTTCCAATTGAGGAATTTCTCCCTTTTCTAAAACAATCTCATTGTCTTCTGAAGACTTGCCAGCCGGGACAGAGGCATGCGGAATATTTGGTATTGTGTAGAGAATTTGGGTTAGCTCTGTTTCTGTCTGCGTATAGCTGTCTTCCAAAGATTTTACTTGCGTTTTTATCTCAGTAGTTCTCAGTTTCACCTTTTCTGCCTCTTCCTTATTGCCAGCCTTCATCATTTGGCCGATTTGCTTCGAAATTGTATTTGATTCAGCCTGAAGAGTATCTCTGTCTAGCTGAATTTGTTTTCTGAGGTCTTCTAGCCTTATTACATTTCCGAGCAATTCTTCAGGATTTTCAAAATTCCTGGCGCGAAGCCTTTCGCAGGCATGCGCAAAGTTTGCTCTTATTTCATTTACCTGAAGCATATTGTTGTTGTACTTTGATTCCCGTAATTAAATTTCAGGTTGCAAAGATAAGGAATAAGTTCTGAGTAAAGTGGGCAATTGACTGATAATTTGGATTAACGGATTGGCAAAACAGGCCTAAATGCCTATCTTCAACCTTGAATTTTCAACAACCGAAAAATTGACTATGAAATCAAGTTTTATTGCAATTTTGTTTTGTTTTTTCGCTGTTTCAATAGTTGAAGCCCAGGAAAGACCATTAAGAATCATTATGATAGGTGCCCATCCTGATGATTGCGATATAAAAAGTGGTGGTACAGCTTCACTTTTTGTGGAGATGGGTCACAAGGTGAAATTTGTCTCTGTTACCAATGGTGATGCTGGACATATGGAAGAAGGTGGAGGTATGCTTGCAAAAAGACGCATAGCTGAAACCCAGGAAGTAGCCAGAAGACTTGGGGTTGCTTATGATGTATTGGATAACCATGATGGAGAATTGTTGCCTACATTAGAGATAAGGCTTCAGATCATCAGGAAGATAAGGGAATGGGACGCGGATGTGGTCATTGCGCCAAGACCAAATGACTACCATCCTGATCACCGTTATACTGGCGTTTTGGTGCAAGATGCTGCCTATATGGTAGGTGTGCCTAATGTGGCTCCAGATACACCGCCGCTTAGTAAAAACCCTGTATTTTTGTACTTTCAAGATCATTTTCAAAAACCAAACCCATTTGAACCTCATGTAGCGATCGATATTACCCCTGTAATCGACAAGAAAATTCATGGCTTGGATGCGCATGTTTCTCAGTTTTATGAGTGGTTGCCATGGATAGCAGGTTATGCTGACGAGGTGCTTGAAGGTAAAGAGGAAAGAATAGCTTGGTTAAAAGAAAAAAGAGGAGGAGGAATAAATGATGAAGTGCGGAAGAGCCTAGAGAAATGGTATGGACCTGCTAAGGCGGCAAAAGCCCAGTACGCAGAGGCCTTCGAAGTTTGTGAATATGGTTCTCAGCCATCAGACGAAGAGTTGAAGCGACTGTTTCCTATGTTGGGTAAATGATATTAAAATAAGGGTATTAACTAATTAGAAAATTTCATAGTAAATGAAGGGGAAAAATGTTTTGGTCACCGGTGGGGCAAGCGGAATAGGATTGGCAATAGTAGAAAAATTCGCGGCCGAAGGTGCCACAGTCTATGTGTTAGATTTTAATCAGGAAAATGGACATGAAATTACGGAAAAACTTAAGGCTGAAAACCATGATGTGATTTTTAAGCAAACTGATGTTTCTAATCAGGCTCAAGTAAATGAAGTAATAGGAGGAATATCCGGTGAAATAGATGTGTTGATCAACAATGCAGGAATCTCTCATATTGGAAACCTTGAATCTACGGAAGGGGCTGATTTGGACCGTTTGTTTGCAGTAAATATAAAAGGTGTATTCCACTGTTCAAAAGCTGTGATCGGAAGAATGAAAGCCAACGGTGGTGGAGTCATTATCAATATGGCCTCTATTGCGGCTACAGTGGGTATTCCTGATCGTTTTGCTTATTCCATGAGCAAGGGAGCAGTACTCAACATGACACTTACCATTGCCAGGGATTATGTCAAGGACAATATTCGTTGCAATGCGATCTCACCAGCGCGAGTGCATACTCCATTTGTAGACAATTATATTTCCAAAACCTATCCGGGAAAAGAAAAAGAAATGTTTGAACTATTGTCGGCAACTCAACCTATTGGAAGAATGGCAGCGCCAGAAGAAATAGCCAGCATGGCTTTTTTCCTTGCTTCTGATGAGGCCAAATTTTTGACTGGGGCTGATTATTTGGTTGACGGAGGGTTTTCTAATTTAAAAATGTAATTACTTTAAACTATAATTAAAAAATGAAACTAATAAGATTTGGAAATGTAGGGCAGGAAAAGCCTGGAGTTATAACCGCAGAAGGTAAAAAAATTGATTGTTCGGCTTTTGGTTTAGACTGGACTGCCGATTTTTTAGGTGATGAAAGTAACCTGACAAAATTAGCGACCTGGCTGGAAGCAAATGTAGCAAGTTGCCCCGAAATCCCTGCTGATGCAAGATTAGGTTCTCCAGTTCCTTTTCCATCCAAAATTATTTGTGTAGGGTTGAACTATTCTTTACACGCAAAAGAAAGTGGGATGGCTGTTCCTGAGCAGCCTGTTTTATTTATGAAAGCAACCTCCGCGCTTTCAGGACCTTTCGATCCAATTGTGATTCCAAAGAATTCCCAAGCCACGGATTGGGAAGTGGAGTTGGCGATAGTAATAGGCAAAAAAGCTACTTATGTATCGGAAGAAGATGCCATGGATCATGTGTTTGGCTATGTAGTTCACAATGATGTAAGTGAGAGAGATTTTCAGTTAAGGCATGGTGGACAGTGGGTAAAAGGTAAAAGTGCTGATTCATTTGCTCCACTAGGACCTAACTTGGTGAGCAAAGATGAAATCGCTGACCCTCACAATTTGAGATTATGGCTTAAGGTAAATGATGAAATGTTGCAAGACAGCAATACTTCTGATTTGGTATTTAATATTCCTCAACTAGTGAGTCATATCAGTCAATACATGAGTTTATTACCTGGTGATGTTATCAGTACTGGTACACCAGCAGGAGTAGGAATGGGATTGAAACCACCGAGGTACTTGAAAGCAGGTGATGTTGTAGAGCTAGGTATTGACGGTTTAGGTGTTTCTAGGCAAGTTGCTGAAGATTACAAAGGCTAAAAAGTCAACTTATAATATTTATTGAATGAAACGGGCAGAAATTTATCTTTCCGTTTTTTTTATTCTTCTACAGTGTCCAAATACACTTTCAAATGTATGCTCATTTTTTCTCTAAAGGATTTGGGAGTTCCCTTTTGAAGATCTACGAGTAGGTCTCTGTGTGTGACGGCATTCTTGACCTCAGATTTGCTGATGATTTGTCCGCTGTGAACAAGGTTGAATATGGGTAGAAGCATTTTCTGAAACCTCAAAAGTGTTTGATTTCCTGAGATCTCATACAGCATGGAATGAAACTCTACATCATACCTGTTTTTTAGAAACCGGTCTTTTGTTTGCTCTTCTTTTTTTACAAGCTGCTCAAGTTTTTCCAGGTTGGCTTTAGATTTTCTCATAAAAAGAAAATCTGTAATCCCCATTTCCAAAACCAATCGCAACTCAAAAATATCTTGAAGTGTGGCACTGTCCAATAGCATTGGGTTCAAGACCCGTTCAAAGCTACCTAAAATATCGGGTTGGGTTAAAATGATTCCCCTATTCCTTTTGGACTCTATTAAACCCAGGGTTCTAAGTCTGGAAAGTGCCTCTCTTAAAGCTGTCCTGCTAACACCCATTGACAATGCCAATTCCGATTCCTTTGGAATGGCATCACCAGGCTGGAGATTGGCTTCTGCGAAGTATTCTCTAAGATTTTGCTCAACCCTGTCTACCAAAGATAGGTTGGTGTCCAAAACCGGTTTTGGCTTGACATTGAATTTGCTCACGGATGCTTTTTGGTTTATTTATTCCTGCAAATATAATAAGTATTATTAAACCTGCCCTGCAAATGGGTGTTGACCACTTGTTCTAAATACCATGATATTCCATAAATATGCCTTTTAAATCTCCTAATGGCTAATTGCGAAGAAGATTGCTTTGGGGATTTAATATAAAAATTGATTTTCCTTAATAAATAATACATAAATAACTGTAAGAATGTAGCTTTTTTGCCAATTTGAGGCTAATTGTTGTTGGTTTAGACCTATAGGTTCTTCAATTTACAATTCAATATTAATGGTTTTAATTGATGATTTAATTTAATATTTCTTATTAATTTTAAAAATATTATGGCATTAGTTTGAATTTTAGTTTTATTAAGGAGCTTAAATTGCCAAAAAATTGCTTCTGGTTTATAATTTTTGAATGGTTTGAAAGTGATTGTTTAAGGTTAAGCATGAATTGAATTTTCTTGGTATTTTATTTGGTTTCATTTATTCTAATTTTCTATGAAAGTGTAAAGTTTTGTGTAGTTCCATTAATTAAAATTAAATACTTTGAATGAAAATGATCCCGACTTTCCAAATTTGATTTGGGGTAGAAAAAAAGCATTACAAATTTTAAACTTTTAGATGACCGGATTTTGAGGGCTGGATTTATTGATTATATTTGAATAAATAATACATATTACAATTTAACTTTAATCCCTATAAATAAGTCATTTGTAGGGGGGAATCATTGGTACATAGTATAAATAGGACAAATATGATCGAGAAACTCTACGCACAATGGTGGCAATCCGTTTTTATGGTGTTGCTGCTAGTATCCTTCTCAACAGAGAAGTCATGGGCACAGTCAAAAGATGTAACGGGGACAGTATATTCCAAAGAAGATGGAAGTACTATTCCTGGTGTTAACATTATAAACCTGGGCACGGCAACGGGGACTGTTACCGATATGGATGGGAAGTTTTCCATTAGCCTTTCCGGTAACAATACCGTTTTGAAATTTTCTGCTATTGGTTTTAAACCTCAAGAAATTAGCATTGGTAATCAGACCAATATCGATGTAAACTTAGAAACAGCACTTGGTGCCTTGGACGAAATCATCGTTGTAGGTTACGGTGAGCAGTCCAGGGAAAAATTAACCACTGCAGTAAGTACAGTAGATACCAAGGTCCTTGAAAATGTACCTTTAGGTAATGCTGCTTCAGCTTTGCAGGGTACTGTATCCGGTGTTCGGGTGCAAACTTTGAGTGGTCAGCCTGGTGCTGCACCAAGAATAATCGTAAGAGGTGGAACTTCTATAAACGACCCAAATGGTGCTCAGCCTTTATATGTGGTCGATGGTGTAATTAGGGATGATATTCAGGGGATCAACCCTATGGATATCGAATCCATGCAGGTCTTAAAGGATGCTGCTTCTACAGCTATTTATGGATCTAGAGCTTCTAATGGTGTTGTTATTTTAACGACCAAAACAGGTAAGGCTGGTGATACCAAGGTTACCTATAGGTATACGATTGGCACCTCACAATTAAGAAAAAAATACGATCTATTATCGGCTAGGGATTATATCTACTATGGTAGATTAGGTGTGGCAGCCACAGGTGAGAAATCACCCTCACGACTTGCCATGTTAAGTGGTTCTTTTGGTTTTGGGACGGGCAATGACCTTACCAATAATACTGCTTATACTACTCAGTATTTGACTCCAGAAAATGAGTACAAACTCAGTGAAGGATGGGAAAGCATGCCAGACCCACTAGATCCTAGCAAAACCATCATTTTTGATGGGGTAGATTGGCATGATGTATTGTTCAGAACTGCAGTGACTCAAGATCACTATTTGAATTTATCCGGAGGTACTGAAAAAGCGACCTTTAATATAGGAGTAGGTTATGCTGATATGGATGGTACAGCTATTACTACCAATTATAAAAGATTTACTACCAATATGAATGGTAGGCTAAAAGTAAATGATAGATTATTTGTTTTTGCAGGTTTAAATTTTACCAGGTCTTCTGATAATTTGGTTTACAGTGAAAATAGCTTGTTTGAAAGATCTATCGCTACTCCTCCCACTGCAAAATATACATTTGAAGATGGCACATTATCGCCTGGTGTAAATCGTTCTTTGGGTAACCCGGCTTATCATTTAAGTCGCAGTACCAATGACAATACACTAACTCTTATGACCTTGAGTGGTGGTGCCAATTGGGAAATTGCCCCTGGTTTGAGCTTTGAGCCTTCAGTTTCCTTATTTTCCAAAACAAATACTGCCAATACCTTTTTGATGTCTTACCTTAATTCTCCTACGCAGTTGGTGGAGAGCAGGAATGCAACAGGAAGTCAAACAAACTGGGAGCAATTACAGTTGGATGCAGTTTTAAACTATGAAAAAAGCTTCGCTCAGCAACATAATTTCACTGCCACCCTTGGCTATTCAATGTACCAGAGAGACAATTACAGTCTTTATGCTGAAGGTAGAGGAGCTGCTACAGACTTAATCCCAACCTTAAATGCTTCAGGTGAACCTGTGCAGGTTTCCAGTTCAAAAGGGAAGCAATTGATCTTGGGTTATTTTGGCAGAGCAAATTATGATTTTGACAATAAATACCTTGTGTCAGTGAGTGCCAGGTATGATGGCGCCTCTAATTTGGGTTCTGAATACAAGTGGGGTTTCTTCCCAGGGGTATCTGCAGGTTGGAACTTACACAATGAATCATTTTGGGATTCACCAGTAGCTATCGATAAGTTCAAGTTGAGAGCAAGTTATGGTCTCAATGGTAACCTTGGTAACTTAGGTGATTTCCAAGCTCAAGGAGCCTATGGTGTAGGAGGTATTTATCAAGGGAATGCTGCAGTTGAATACACTACCATTGCCAACCCAAATCTTAAATGGGAGCAATCCAGAACCTTTGATGTTGGATTTGATGCAGGTCTATTCAATAATAGAGTTACAGTTTTGTTTGATTATTATCAAAGGGTAACTTCTAATCTTATCACCACCTTGGCCATGCCTAAATTGACTGGTTTCACCAGCATTTTAACCAACCTGGGTAGTTTGGAAAACAGTGGTGTAGAGCTTGAAGTCAATTTTAATGCCCTAGAGACCAAAGACTGGTTGTGGAATATTGGATTCAATACTTCTTTTGTAAAGAACAAGATATTGGAACTGCCTGAAAATGACAATGAAAACAATAGGATTGGTGGCTTATTCCTTTATGATCAAGAACTTGAAGATTATGCTTGGAAAGGCGGTTTGCAAGAAGGCGGTCAAATCGGTGAGATGTACGGCTACAAATACCAGTCTGTATTCCCTACTGACGAAGCAGCGGCTGCAGCACCTCAGGATGTAATCATGGCCGGACCAGATCGTACTAGACTTGGTGGTGATGTTGATTGGCTAGATGTTGATGCAAATGGTGTAATTGACACAAGAGATAGAGTTTATATGGGGAATATTTTCCCTAAATGGACTGGTGGATTTTCTAATAATGTAAATTATAAAGGAGTCAATCTTTACCTAAGAATGGATTATACCACAGGTCATACCATTTATAACTATGTAAGAGCAAATCTTGATGGACAGTTTGTAGGAAATACAAATATGAGTTCGAATATCACGAGGTCTTGGGAAAATCAGGGTGATGTGACAGATGTTCCTAAATTTTACTGGGCAGACCAAGTTGCTCAAAGTAATTATTGGAGAGGAGATCCTAGAAATGTAAACAATGGAGGAGGAAGCTCAATACATTATGAAAAAGGAGATTACCTGGCGCTTAGAGAGCTTACTATAAGCTATGATTACACTGCAGAATGGTACAGGAAGATAGGGATAGAGAATTTTAGACTAAATCTTACTGGCAATAACTTGATGTATTTCACCAATTTCAGTGGACTTTCTCCGGAAGACGGAGGGATGAATAGAGGACGTTTCCCTGTTCCTCGTAACATTATGTTAGGTATTAACCTTTCCCTTTAATTAAGTCCTGATTAAACAGAAAATGTAATGAAAAAATTAGTTAATAAAAAGATATACCTTCTCGGAATTATAGTATTCCTTTTTAATTATTCCTGCATTACGCCTTTGGAATTAGCCCCTATCAGTTCAATAAGTGCCAACTCTTTTTGGCAATCAGAGCAGGATGCTACTGGAGGAGTAATAGGAATGTACAACCAGTTTAGGGACTTGTCCAACAGGACCCTTTACCTAATGGGAGAGGCTAGAAGTGAAGTAATGGGCCATGGCCTTCAAAATGCGGATTATAGGCAAAAGTATTTTGAAAACGACATGAATGAAGGTAATGCTGATTTGGATTGGTTGCAATCCTATAGGGTGATTAATTATGCCAACCTGGTAATTAAAAATGTTCCCAATATTACATTTCCAAATGAAGGGAAGAAGAAAGACTTATTAGCTCAGGCTTACAGCATGAGAGCATTTGTTTATTTTGTTCTTGCGAAAACTTGGGGAGATGTTCCTTTGATAACAGAACCTGTAGAAGGCTATGATGCCGAAACTACTTTTCAGGAAAGAGCAGCAGTTTCTACTGTATTTGATCTGATTAAGGCAGATTTGGATATGGCGGTAAGTTTGTTTCCAAACAATGAATTTGAAAATGGCCGCTCCATGTGGTCCAAGCCTGCAGTCAATACCCTTAAAGGAGATGTTTATTTGTGGACAGGAAAAACCATGGGTGGTGGAGATGCTGATATCACGATTGCTTTGAGTGCCTTGAATGATGCTAAAACAGCTGATTTAACTCTTTTGGATGATTACTCTAGGGTTTTTGACTTCGACAATAAAAGAAATAATGAAATAATTTTCTCTGTTCATTTCAATGATTTTGAGGTTTCTAACAATATGTTTTCTGATATGTACATCAATGCGCTTGATTTAAGGGAAACCTATACTCCCGAGACCTTGGACGCGATTGGTACTCCAGGGGGATTTAACTGGTGGGCTCCCTCTGCTTTAATGAGAGATCAGTTTATGGATGAAGATAGTCGTAAGGATGGTAGTTTCTATGAAATCTACGATTACGAAGCGGAAAATCCTTTTATAACTTCAATTGTAGTAAAAGGAAGCGGCTATACTGAAGCAGGCTCCAGAATTTTTCTTGATGATATTGTGATTTATAGGTATGCTGAATTGCTATTACTTATTGCAGAGGCAAAAAATGCCCTTGGTCAGGATCCTTCTGCTGAGATAAATGAGGTAAGAGCAAGAGCTTATGGAGAGAATTTCTCTAGTTATGCATTTACTAGTGGTTCTCAAGCTGAAAATGATGAAACAATATTACAGGAAAGATTATTTGAATTGGCATTTGAGGGAAAAAGATGGTGGGATCTGATTCGTTTCGATAAAGCATTTGAAAAAGTACCTTCCTTACAAGGGAAAGAAGGTCAAAATCATTTATTAGTTTGGCCTATAACTTTGGAAACCATAAGTTTAAATTCTAAAATAACTCAAAATTCAGGTTACGAGCAGCAATAAAAATGCAAACGTAAACCTATAATAACCCTAACAACCATGTTTAAAATTCACCAATTTTTAACCCTAACCTTGATCATGGCTGCCCTTTCCCTTTCGGGGAAGGCGCAGCATGCTCATTTAAATGCCGACAATGGAAAATCCATCTCCACCGGAGCTTTGGTACACCCTGATGTAGTAGAAATTAAAGCCCTTAAGATGGGGCCTTTTGTTAAATTGGACAATGGGGAAATTCTGACAGTAGAGGGAACAGATTGTTTAATTAGTAGTGACAATGGGAATTCATGGGAAAACTATCCTGTATTTGAAGATGCGGAAAATTACCTAATTTCAAATGAACGGGCCATTCTTAAGACCAGCAATGGTGTGATTATCCTGGCCTTTATGAATTTACAGGAAAGAGCCAACTGGAACTGGCAAGAGGATATTTCGGACTCCCCGGGAGCCAGACTGCCTACCTATACCGTGAGAAGTTTAGACGGTGGTAAAACCTGGCAAGATGTGCAAAAACTTCATAATGAATGGACCGGTGCTGTTCGCGACATGATAGAAACTGAAAATGGGAATATAGTCTTCACTTCAATGATGATGAGACACCACCCAGGACACCATACGGTATTGACTTATAAGTCGGGCAATGAAGGAAAAACATGGGAAAGATCTAATATTATTGACCTTGGCGGCATTGGACACCATAGCGGTGTGACAGAGGCAACCCTTGAGGAGATTAAATTTGGGAAATTATGGCTATTGATGCGAACCAATTGGGGAACATTTTGGGAGGCATTCTCTGTGGACGATGGTAAAACTTGGGAGAATATACGGCCAACAGACATTGAGGCAAGTTCCGCCCCAGGACTTCTTAAAAGACTTGAAAGTGGTAGGTTGATTTTGGTGTGGAATAGAAGGTTCCCAGAAGGAACCGACCAATATCCTTTTCGAGGTGGAGACCGACAATGGTCGGAAGTAGCAGCAAGTAATCATAGGGAAGAATTGTCCATCTCCTTTTCTGAAAACGATGGAAATACCTGGTCAGATCCAATAGTAATTGCTAAAGTTGGTGAAAACCAAAAAGCTGATCCAACCTATAAGTGGGTTTCTTATCCTTATGTTTTTGAACGAAATCCTGGAGAATTGTGGGTGACCACCATGCAAGGAGGTCTTAGAGTTAAATTTAATGAGAAGGATTTTACACATTAATTGGACCATTGGAGGAAAAGCAAACTTGATGAGAAAATCAAATTTTTTTTCAAGTGGCAAACCCGGTTAAAATAAGTGTTTATCTACCTGTTTCGAGTTTAAAATGTTTACCTAAATAAAGAAAATGAATAAACTCTCTAGAAGAAGGTTTTTTGAAAAATCTTTATTTCTGCTTCCGTTACCGGCGATTTTTTCCTTTACCAATAAACCTATAAGCTTGGAGGATACCTCTATCCCCCCACTTTCAGGTGAAAGTGACAAGGAACGGATTGTTACCTTATTAAAGGATAAAGCGCCAATGATATGGACTTTTACTGGAGACAGCATCACCCATGGAGCAAAACACACCCATGGATACCGCTCTTATCCCGAAGTTTTTGGGGAGCGCATTAGATGGGAATTGGGCAGAGTAAGAGACGTAATTATAAATACTGGAATCAGCGGAAATACAACGGAAACCATCCTTCAGGATTTTGACTGGAGAATCAAACAGTTCAAGCCCAATGTTGTGTCCTTGATGATTGGCACAAATGATTGTTTCAATGAGAAGGTTTCGATAGAAGCTTATGAAGAGAACCTTAACCTATTGGTTGAAAAATTCAGAGGGCTTGGCGCCATCCCAATTCTTCATACTCCAAACCTAATTATCAAAGAATTGGATACTTCTAGAGCAAGCTTGGATAAATATGTTGCCGTAATAAGGAAGGTCGCATTAGAAGAAAACATAATCCTGGTTGATAATTATGGGCATTGGCTTGAGACAGCCGAAAAGGCTGACGGTATAAATGTTAATAAAGAGTGGTTGAATGATCCCCTTCATCCAGATGGCGAAGGCCATTCGGAAATAGCACGACTGATGTTCAAGGAGCTCTCCATTTTTGATCCTGAAGCACCTACCTGTGGTGGATCTTATTATGAAGGGGAACATTAAATGGGACCTAAGTGCAAAACAATATTGATGAAAGAAATTAGATTTTTGGTATTAGCGGGTATTATTCTTCTGAGTTTCATGAATTTTTCTGAAGCTCAGGTTCTATTGGACCCTTCAGAAGTGGTTCTCCATATAGGGAAAGATGGGCTTCCACCTAGAAATAGTGAAGGAGCCTTTATTCAATTGAAAGACGGAAGGATTTTATTTGCCTATTCTAAATTTGAAGGAGGATCAGGTGACCATGCTAATGGATCAATCGCTGGACGTTATTCCTCAGATGGAGGGAAAACCTGGACAAAAAATGATGAGGTAATCGTTTCCAATGAAGGGGGAATGAATGTTATGTCTGTTTCATTTGTAAGGTTAGCCAATGGTTCAATTGCCCTTTTTTATGCTAGGAAAAACTCATTGGATGACTGTAAACCCATACTTAGAATCTCAAATAACGAGGCACAAACTTGGTCAGAACCTATCTCTGTAATCAGTGACAAGGATGGTTATTTCGTGTTGAACAATGACAGGGTGATTCAGCTTCCTAGCGGAAGACTTCTGGCACCTGTTTCTTTGCATAAAACAGCTGGAGTTGATTTTAGCATGCGTGGTAGTATTTATTGCTATTACTCTGACGACAATGGTATAACTTGGAAAAGCAGCAAGGAAATGCCCAATAAAGGCGAGGTGGTAGTTCAAGAACCGGGAGTAGTACGGCTAAAAAATGGAGACATTATGATGTGGTTAAGAACAGATCAAGGTGTACAATATATGAGTAAATCTAAAGACAGTGGACTTAGCTGGGAAGAAGTGCAACCATCAAAAATTGTCTCCCCGAGAGCTCCGGCCTCTCTAAAAAGAATCTCTAAAACCGGAGACCTATTGTTGATATGGAACAACAATAAAAGTTTAGATAAAAAGACAGCCACTTTCAGAACTCCACTGACTGCAGCTATATCTAAGGATGAGGGCAAAAGTTGGATACACCTAAAAGTACTTGAAAATGATCCCGAAGGTTTCTTCTGCTACACAGCGATCTCTTTTGTGGACAATGAAGTATTACTAGCCTATATGGCGGCAGAAAGATTGGGGTTGAAAGACAAAATACCTTTAGTAGTGCGGAAATTAAGTTTGGATGAATTTTACGACTAAATGATATGAATATGACGATGAACAAGTTGAGTGGTGCCATCAAAATGCTGGGTTTAGCAGCTTTGGTAACTTATGGTTGTGGCGGTAAGCCTGTAGAAGATCAGACGGCTGAAGCCAATGAGGCTGAAAATGAAATTGTAAGCGTTCCTGGAAGTTTGGTCCTCAATCCTGGAGACAATAACCCAAGAAACAGTGAAGGTGATTTCATTGAGTTGAAAGACGGAAGAATGCTCTTCGTCTATTCACATTATTATGGAGAGTCTTCCAGTGATCATGCGACAGCTTATTTGGCTGGACGTTTTTCAGATGACAAGGGACAGACCTGGACATCAGAGGATGTGGAAGTTTTACCAAATGAAGGAGGAATGAATGTGATGTCAGTTTCCTTGTTGCGATTGCAAAATGGTGATATCGCCCTGTTTTATTTGAGGAAAAACAATACGGACGATTGTATTCCATACATGAGAATTTCGAAGGATGAGGCCAAAACCTGGTCAGACCCTATTGCATGCATTACTGACAATGAAGGTTATTTTGTGCTTAACAATGACAGGGTTATTCAACTTGAAGATGGGACTTTAGTTTTGGCCGTAGCCAAACATGCCGGCCCTGGAATGGAATGGAGAGGTAGAGCTGACCTTTTTGCATATTCTTCCACCGACAATGGAAAAACATGGAAAAGTAGCGAATTGGTACCTAACCCAAAAGAAATTGTTTTGCAAGAGCCTGGTTTGGTTGAACTTAATGATGGTTCACTTTTGATGGTAATTAGAACCGATGCTGGGGTTCAATGCTATTCTTATTCCACGGACAAAGGTAAAACCTGGTCAGAGGTGGAAAAAAGCAACTTGGTATCACCTGTTTCTCCTGCCACAATTGAAAGAATTCCTGGTACAGGAGACTTATTGGCTGTTTGGAACAACAACCTATCAAAAGATCCGGATGTAGCAAAGCTTAGGACACCATTGAGCGCGGCCATTTCTAAAGACGAAGGTAAAACATGGAGCAATTACAAGACTTTGGAGAACGACCCTGATGGTTGGTACTGCTATATTGCCATGGATTTTGTAGGTGATGATGTATTATTGGGCTATTGTGCGGGTAACAGGCCAGCTGGAACGGGCCTTTCAGTTACCAAGATAACCAAGCTTGGTACGGATTGGTTTTACAAAGATTAATTGATTTTAAAAATTCTAAGATTACTGGAGTGATCTTTTATTCAAACAATTCATTTTTCTTCTTTGTAAAAAGAGTATCATGAAGGATAAGGCAAAATAAAAAATGATGAGCAAAGGCGATTTAAGTTCAAGATTAGTTCAGGGGTTTATGATTTTGTTCCTCTTTTTTAGTTTTTCCACCTTAGAAGAGTTAAAAGCCCAGGATAAAAAAACTGTTTTGCAGTTGGATCCAGGGGAGAACAATCCCCGAAACAGTGAAGGAGATTTTATTCGCTTAAAAGATGGGCGAATCATGTTTATATATACCCATTTTACGGGCAATTCTGCCAGTGATTTTGGCAGTGCTTTTTTAGCAGCCAGGTATTCTGAAGATGATGGTCAAACATGGACTGATGAGGACAAGACCATCGTTCCAAATGATGGGAAAATGAATGTCATGTCCGTTTCTTTACTTAGGCTTCAGGATGGAAATATCGCCCTTTTCTATGCGCGTAAAAATGGAATAAGCGATTGTAAACCCTTGATGCGAATTTCTAAAGATGAAGGGCAAACCTGGTCAGCACCTACATCCTGTATTACAGATAGAGAAGGATACTTCGTCCTCAATAATAACAGGGTACTCCAATTGGAAAATGGCAGGTTGATAATGCCTTTGGCCTTACACAGGACTTCCGAAGGAGAAGATTTCAACGAAAAGGGACGGTTATTCACTTACTTTTCAGATGACAATGGAGCAACCTGGAAGTCAGGAAAAGAGGTGAAAAACCAAAATGATATCGTCTTCCAAGAGCCTGGATTGGTTGCCCTGAAAAACGGGAAACTGATGATGATCATTCGTACTGATGATGGTGTGCAATATTCCTCCTATTCTAAAAACTTAGGAAAGAAATGGACTCCCGCAAAACCTACAAATATTTCATCTCCGGTCTCTCCAGCTACCATAGCAAGGATCCCATCAACAGGGGATCTGTTAATGGTCTGGAATAACAATGGTGTAAAGGAAGGAATGTACAAAGGGAAAAGGACCCCACTGAATATTGCCATTTCTAAAGATGAAGGCAAAACCTGGGAAAGCGAAAAAGTTTTGGAGGATGATCCTGATGGTTGGTATTGCTATACCGCCATTCATTTCGTAAATGATGATGAAGTCTTACTCTCTTATTGTGCGGGGGATAGACCTGCAGGAACTGGACTTTCCGTGACCAGATTGACGCTTTTAGATTTGGATTGGGTTTACGGAGACTAAGAAACTCGATATGTTATTGAGGCTTGAAATATTATAGCTGGCCAGCATAAATTTAATGCAGAGATGAACCTATTAGTTGTACTGTTTTTATTAAAGTTATTGCCATTGACGGTAGTGGAGACTGTTTTTAATGCCAATTCCGGAAAGGAAACTGAAACCATTTCCTCGATGGGAGATAAGCTAAAAATTGTCGCTTTTGGGAACTCAATTACAGCAACGCGAAGTACCATAGATCAGGTTTTTGCTCAAAGATTGCCTTCACTTCTCCTAGAGCAGGGAATTGAAGTAGAAGTGATCAATTCCGGGATTCCTGGAAGTCATACTGGCAGTATTGAGGACCATGATTTATTCAAAATTAAACATGGTATGGACAGATTCAAAACGGATGTTATGGTACACAATCCAGACTTGGTGATCATAGGTTTTGGTACCAATGATGCCCATATAGATGATGCCGGGCCTGATGGAGAATCAAGAATCCCATTAAAGCAGTACAAGCGGAACCTTAAATTCATGATAAAGGAGCTTCAGGCCCAAGGGGCAGATGTGATTTTAATAGCACCAAATGGACTAAGAGGAAAATATCCGGAATACCAGAATGTTAGGTTGAAACAATATGTAGAAGTAGTTAAAAAATTGGCTAAACGATACCATACAGGTCTGGTGGATAATTTCAAGCTGTTTTCCGACTATTATGAAACTAAGGAAAATAGAGCGGAAGAAATATTATTGGACGGGGTGCATCCCAATGATAAGGGGCATGCACTTATGGCGGAGGAAATTAGCCAAGAAATAGTTAGAATTAGAAAGTTAAAAAATCAATAAAAAGGATGGCTGAATTATTTTCGACGCATGTGATCAAGTCGGCTTCAAAAGGTCCAAATGGGCTTATAATTGCTGGAGTCCATGGGGATGAATACCAACCGGTATTGGCGGTGATGAAATTAATCGATCAGCTGCAGGGGAGTCTAATTGCAGGCACCGTTACCCTTGTGCCCATTACCAATAGAAATGCTTATTTTTCAGGAGCACGTGTAGGCGAAGACAACCTGGATCTTGCCAGGACTTGTCCTGGAAATACAGAAGGGACGGTTACTGAAAAAGTTGCTGCCGAAATTAGTGAGCTGATAAGAGAAGCAGATTTCTTTATTGATATGCATACGGGAGGCAACTTGTTTGATATTTCTCCTCTTTCTGGATATATGCTGCATCAGGATTCCGCAGTTTTGGAAAAGCAGAGAGCGATGGCAAAGGCTTTTAATTTGCCGATTGTTTGGGGGACAAGTCCTGAATTGGAGGGTAGAACCTTGTCAGTGGCTAGAGATGCCAATGTGCCGGCGATTTATAGTGAATATAGAGGTGGTGACTACCGTACTGAAGGTGTGGATAGTCTGGTGTCTGGGTGCTTGAATGTTTTAAAGTACTTTGGCATGTTGGAAAATCAAGTCACCCCCGATAAACCTAAATATTTTGTTGAAGACGATAAGCCGGGGAGTGGGCATTTGCAGGTGATGCATCCTGCCCCTGAAGAAGGTTTATTTGTCGCCACTGTTAATCTAGGAGACCTTGTTACCAAAGGTGACAAGTTGGGTTACCTTTTAAGAGAGAGTGGGGAAAAAGGAGCAGCTATACTGGCACAAAAATCCGGGTTGGTATTTTTAAAACGGGCCGTACCCATGGCCAAAGCAGGGGATGCCCTTGCTGGTATTTTACCCATAGAATAAAAAGGAATCAATGAAAAGTGAAGTGGAAAATAAGCCAAGAGTAGTAATAGTTACCGGAGCATCCAGAGGCATTGGCAAAGCGATTACAGAAGCTTTTATTGCCAATGGCGATTTTGTTGCCATGGTTTCAGAAAACAAAGATGAATTACAGGCCGCAGCGGCTTCTCTTTCTAAACCAAAGAATGTATTGTTGTTGGATGGAGATCTGGCCATAGATGATTTTGTGGATGAAATCGTGGAAGCGACATATAGTAAATGGGGCAAAATAGATGTATTAATTAACAATGCAGCTTGGAGAACCATCGAGACTTTGAATACTATTTCCAGAGAAAATTGGGAAAAGACCTTAAAGATTTGTCTCACCTCTCCGGTATTTCTGTCAAAATTGGCTGCAAAAAAGATGGCATCTGGGCGAGAAGGAGGAGTAATAGTCCATCTGAGCAGTGTTATGGCAGAAAGAGCAGGAGGTTCAAGCCCAGCTTATATTGCTGCCAAAGGTGCTCTATTGAGCTTAACCTATGAAATGGCAGCTTTGTATGGGCCGTCAGGTATCAGAGTAGTAGCGGTTTGTCCTGGAAATGTAACCACGGCCATGAGCAGTAATTTCAAAGACACCGAAGGCATTGATGTGAGTCAAAGCCTGGTGGATGAAATGGAAGACATGACACCATTGCAACGAAGTGCCTCTCCTGAGGAAATCGCCAACGGCGTTTTCTGGTTGGCTTCTCACAATGCCTCATTTGTAAATGGGACTTCATTGGTTATCGATGGAGGATTTGCCCATAATTTCAATAGTTATAAAAACAAGAACCTACAATTCCCCAACGAATTTTGAAAGGAATAAGCAAATACACACCGTTATTAAATTTACCCCAAGGAATAGTCCCATTTTCATTGGGGGAGGGAAATACGCCCTTGATTAAATCTAGGCAAATTGGACCTAAATTGGGTTTTCCAAACCTTTACTTCAAACTGGAATCTTCCAATCCTTCAGGCTCCTACAAAGATCGCTTTGCTGCTTTTGCCATAGCAGATGTTTTGGCAAACCAAGGTAAATTGTGTTTGGCTACTTCCAGTGGGAATACTGGCGCGGCACTCGCTGCTTATGCGGCTGCAGCAGGTATTCCTTGCAAAATTGCGATAGTAGATGGAGCGCCAGAAGGCAAGTTAAAACAAATGAGGGCTTATGGTGCCTCCTTGTATGTGATCAAAGACTTCGGTAAAAACAGCGATGTAAGTGAGAAGATTTTTGAGAAGCTTTGTGAAGTAGCTGTCGAAAACAATACTTGCTTACAAGTAAGTGCTTTTAAGTACAGTCCTGTGGGAATGACAGGCGTACAAACGATTAGCTTTGAGTTGGCAAAAGACCTAGATAGAGTGGGCAATGTATTTGTTCCCTCAGGTGGCGGAGGTTTGGCTTTGGCCATTGCCAGAGGCTTTCAGTCATGGAAAAACCAAAATGAAGCATTTGAAATTCCGAGAGTGCATTGTGTGCAACCAGAAGGGAATGATACGATTGCCGGAAATCTAAGAAAAGGCCTGAAAGAAGCCAAGGCTGTAGAAAATGCAACCACTAAAGTGAGTGGGCTTCAGGTAGCCAATGTAATCGACGGTACCGAGACATTAATGGAATGTAAGGCAAGTGGAGGGAATGGTTTCTTGGTGAGTGATGAAGAAACCTTTGAATGTCAGCGATTATTGGCGATTAAAGAAGGGATATATACAGAGCCTGCTGGTGCGGTAGCTTTGGCAGGATGCATGAAGGCCATTGCCTCCGGTGAACTGGACAAAAATGCCAATGCAGTATGTATCGTTTCTGGAAGTGGATTTAAAGATCCCGAAGCCACTGACAATTTGATTGTCCAAAACCCAGTGAGTTATTTAAGTAGTTATAGAGAAATGGATCAATATTTTGCAATTAAATAGTTAAAGAAATCAATATGTATGAAAATCTGAAAGGGGTATGGCCAGCGATGCTTACTCCAATGGATGGCAATGGTCGTCCTGAATTTAAGCAATTAGAGAAGTGGGTAGATGTTTTAATAGCTCAGGGTGTAGACGGTTTGTATTTACTTGGATCAACAGGTCAAGGATTTTTGCTTAGTGAAGCTGATAGAAACAAAGTGACTGAGATTACTGCAGATGTCAATGCGGGCAGAGTGCCGATTATAGTACAAGTAGGTTCCATGACCACACAAGAGTCTGTACGTTTAGCCAAGCATGCCGCTCAGTGTAAAGTTGATGGTATTTCCTCTGTTGCGCCTGTATATTACGGTCCTACTGACGGAAGCTCAGGGATGGCATTAACACATTATGAGTCTATTGCTACGGCTACGGATTTGCCTTTCTTTCCTTACCAATTGGGGTCTACCAGCTTTTCAGATGGTTTGGGTGGTTTTGTAAATAAATTACTCAAGATGCCTAATATGGTAGGTATGAAATTGACTACAAATAACCTTCTGGAGATAAGTACCATCTCTTACAGTTCAAAAGGTAAGTTGGTGCTTTTTAGTGGAGCAGATGAATTGATGTGCCATGCAGTCTTATGTGGTACAAATGGTGCTATTGGCTCTTATTATAATGTTTTCGAACCTGAGTGTAAGCATGTTCGAGATGCATTTATAAAAGGGGATGTGGCATTGGCTACAGACTTCATGCTGGTTTTTCAGGAGGTAATTGCTGAAACATTACCAAATATCTGGACCTTCTTTAGACAAGCCATTCAAATGAGGTATGGGGTAGATATTGGGGCTTCTATAGCACCAGTTGGCAATACCAATAAAGTCTGGGAAGACAAGAAAGTGGAAGAATTGATTGATAGAGTTGTAAAAGCAGCAAAAATAGGTGCTTAAACTCGAATTAGGGTATAGCTCCTAATACATGGTAAAATCACATGAGAATCAGGTATATAGTCTGGTTCTCATGTGGTTTTATCATTTTCCTGAGAGAAGTTCAGGACATGCCCTGATAAAAGTTCAGGGCAGGCCCTGAGAAAAGTTCAGGACAGGCCTATAAAGAATTAATTTGTATAATCTGGTTTTAAAATAATATATGACTGATCAGATTTGTAAATTGTATTTAAAATTCACCCGGTTAAATTAGGGTAAAACAAATCATAGAAAAACGATTAAGAAATTATGGTAAATAAAGAAGTTATTTCAGGAGAAGGTGTTCCAAGTAGTCCATTGCCTTTTTCTCCAGCATTAAAAGTAAACAATATGGTCTTCGTTTCTGGCCAGGCTTCTGTTGATGAAAATGGAAAAATCGTAAACGACACATTTGAAAATGAAGTTAGAAGATCATTCGATAACGCTAAAAAAATTCTAGCTGCAGCTGGGTTAGATTTTAGTGATGTGGTTCAGGTGAGAAACTACGTAGGAAACCAAGAGGACCTGGCCGAGTTTAACGCCATTTATAAGGAATATTTTCAGGCTCCTTTCCCTGCTAGAACTACCTTGATTGGTTGTTTGGGAACTCTTTTAAAATTTGAAGTAGACTTAGTTGCTTATGTCAAATAGTTCGAAAAAACGAATTGGTATTGTTGGTGTTTACCATGAGTCCAATACCTTTTTGGATCAGCAGACTACCTGGAAGGACTTTGTAAATGGCCACCTTATGTATGGACAGGATCTCATTGATGAATATAGAGATGCCTTTCATGAAATTGGAGGAATGGTTGAAATCTTAAGTGCAGAAGAAGATATAGAACTTGTTCCTTTGTTTTATGGGGAAGCCACTCCAGGTGGAATTATTGAGGAAGAAACAGCTAATCGCTTAATCAAAGAAGTGGAGCGTACTGTGAAGGAAGCTCCAGCATTAGATGGCTTGATGGTTGTACCGCATGGAGCGGGAGTAAGTGTGCCTTATTTGGATTTTGATGGGCATTGGTTAACCATGGTTCGTGAGATTCTAGGGCAGGACATGCCTATTATTGGCACCATAGACCCACATTGCAACTTGAGTAAGGCCATGGTGAAAGCAGTGGATGCGCTTGTAGCTTATAAAACCAACCCGCATGTGGATCAGAGAGACGTAGGAAAAGCTGCGGCTGTCCTAATGGTGGATACGCTTAAAGGTAAAATCAAGCCAGAAATGGTCCTTTTGCAGACTAAAGTGGCAATAAGCATTGAAATGCAGCATACAGGGTCAGACCCTTGCAAGACCTTATTTGCCTTTGCAAGAGAGGTTCAGGATGATCCAGGGGTATTGTCAACGAATGTAGTGTTAGGTTTTCCTTATGCTGATGTTCCAGAAATGGGAACCAGCTTTATTGTGATTACCAATAATGATAAATACCTAGCAGAAAATAAAGCGGCGATATTAAACGAATATTTGCTTAAAAACCACGAAGATTTTTCTGGAAAGAAAATTGGTTTGGAAGAGCTGCCGGCACATATCGATAAGGCCGAAAAACCGCTATTGATATTGGATATGGGAGATAATGTAGGAGGGGGGTCACCTGCAGACAGTACCTTCTTGCTTCAAGTATTGGAATCCTGTCCAGGTACTAAAGGTTTTGTATGTATTTATGATCCAGAAGCAGTCGCTGAATTAAAATCGGTTAATCCAGAAGGCTATTACGCTATAGATATAGGGGCAAAAACAGACAAACTACATGGTGAAACCATGTCTTTGGAAGTTAAATTGGAGCGAATCGTTGATGGAAAATTCACCGAAAAAGAACCGAGACATGGTGGGCAAGTCAACTTCAATATGGGGGAAACAGCCATTGTTACCAGTAAATCTGGCCAAACAATTATGTTGACTTCTTTACGTATTGTTCCATTCAGTCTTCAGCAATTGCTTCATTTTGATATAGATCCAGCATCTTATGATGTATTGGTCGCCAAAGGAGTCAACGCACCATTGGCCGCTTATCAGTCAGTTTGTAAAACCATATTGAGGGCCAACACTCCAGGTGTGACCAGAGCAGATATGGCTAGCTTAACGTATAAGCATCGTAGAAAACCATTGTTTCCATTGGATAAAATATAAGCTTAATGAATGAAGGAAACCATTTACACAATAAACTCCCTGATCCGAAAAATATCAAAGCGCAAATTATATTGGACTTGGATTTTTATACGGAGGGGCCTGTCTTTGGCGAAGATGGTTTCCTTTATTATACTGATCTTGCAGGGGAAGGGATCTACCGTTATCAAGACGGGGAACCCAAATTGTGGGCCAAAGGAAAACGTCCTAATGGACAAGCAATCATGGCCAACGGAGATCACCTACTCTGTGATAGTTTAACGGGAAGGATAGTCAGGTATGACCATAAAGGAAAATTGTTAGGAGAAGTATCCCCTGATCGAATTGATGGGGTGAAAATTACCTGTCCGAATGATATTGCAGTGTATACGGACCAAGGTTTCTTTTTCACAGATTCAATAAGAGACAATGGGCATGTGTATTTTGTAGCTTGGAATGGAGATGCTAAGGTTGTTGCCACCGGGATAGATTTCCCCAATGGCATTGTTTACAATATAGAAAACCATCTTTTGTATATCGCTGAAAGTTACAAAAACAGAATACTTAAAATCAACCTAAATCTTCCATCGTCAAGTGCTGATTACCTGACCGTGATGGCTACCCTACCATATAACGACACCAATAAGGAGATAGGAAATCTTCCGGACGGTTTGGCGATGGATAAAGACGGTAGGCTGTGGGTTGCTCATTATGGGATGCAGGCCATTCAAGTGCTGTCGGAAGATGGAGTATTGTTAGCGAGTTATGATTCAGGTATTCCTCTTACCAGTAATCTCTGCTTTGGCGGAGGAGATCTTTGGGTTACAGGCGGCTTTGGAGAGCCTGGTCCGGGTAGGTTAAGCAGGATCAATATTGGTATAGAAGGTATGCCATTGAATTGAATTTACGGAACCAAAGGAAAATGATAGGTATAGGAATTATAGGCGCAGGGAATTTTAGCTCAAGACATATTGAGGCCATAGAAAAAATCCCTTCATTGTCCTTGAAAGTTATTTGTAGAAGAGATGCGGCTTCTTTAGCCCTGCTTACAGACAAATACAAACTCAAGGGAGTCACAGATTACCATCAGATAATTAATAACCCAGAAATAGACGCTGTCCTTATAGCTACTCCTCACCATTTGCACACACAGATTGCGCTTGAGGCAGCTGCAACAGGTAAGCATATTTTGCTGGAAAAGCCCATGGCTTCAACCTATTCAGATTGTAAAGCCATTTATGAAGCTTGTGAAAAATCAGGCGTAAAGTTAATGATAGGGCAAGTAGCCCAATTTTCTCCATCATTTATAGCTGCGAAAAAATGCATCGCTTCAGGTGAAATAGGTGAAATATTCATGACCAAAGCGACCTCAATATCCTTTTGGAAACATGGAGATCGGAAGGATTGGCATTTGAAGAAGGCCTCCGGGGGCGGGTATTTGCTCACCGTAGCCATTCATCAACTTGACGCCCTTTGTGCATTGATTCCCTCTGAGGTTAGTCGGGTGTACGCTACAATGACCAATGTTTTTCATGAAGATGAGGTAGATGATGGCGGAGTAATTTTACTGGACTTTAAAAATGGGCAGAAAGCATCTCTGCATTACTCTGGGTTTAAAAATGGTGTAAATGATATTTGCATTGATTTTAATGGAGATAAAGGGAGTTTGAAAATAGACAATACCAAAGGTGCTTTCTTGGGAAAGGATCAAAATTATCAATTTCTCCCAGCTTCATTTTCCAAGGATTGGATGAATGAAGCATTGGTTCAACAATGGGAGGAGTTTTCGAATGCCATCATAGAAAATAGAGAGCCAGCAGCATCTGGTAGGCAGACTTTAAAAGTCATGGAAGTAGTATTTGCTGCTTTTGACTCTGCTTCTACAGGGAACCCAATAAGTCTACACTAATTTTAAAAAAAAATCAATAATTAAAAGTCAAATGAATTCAGCTCTGGAAAAATCCTTATTTGTCAGCCTATTTTTAATATTTGTAGTTTTTCAAGCAGTTAGTAAAGAAGTGAAATGGGAGGAATTGCCTTCCATTCCGGATAAAGAGGGATTTGCGGGTATGTTTGCCGGAGTAAGTAACGGTGCCTTATTGGTAGGTGGAGGAGCTAACTTTCCAGATAAAAGGCCTTGGGAAGGTGGAGAGAAAGTATGGTATGAGGAGATCTTCTTTATTGAAAGCAAAAAGACTGGCTGGGTACTTTCCGCGCAAAAGCTACCTCAACCTCTCGCTTATTCAGTTTCAGGAAGTTATAATGATAAGGTTTGGGTAATAGGTGGGAATGATGCTCAGGGGCACACTAATTTGGTTATTAGCCTGACTTATAGGAATGGAGAAGTAGTTTTGGAAAATGATTATCCCCAGCTACCTGTGCCTTTGGCGAGCATGACGGGCACTATTGTGAATGGTGTGTTTTATGTGTTGGGGGGACAGAAAACGCCTACCGGTCTTGCAGAAGCTAAGTTTTATTTTCTTGATTTAAAGAAAAAAAGGAGCGAGATGAAGTGGGAAGAAGGGCCTCAATTTCCGGGAGAAGCCAGGATCCAAGCCGTGGCCGCTTCACATAAAGAGGCTTTTTATATTTTTAGTGGTTTTGGGCTGTTTAAAAATGCAGACGAAAGTTTAGGCAGAACATTGCTAAAGGATGCTTATAAGTTTACACCCGGAGATCTACCCAATCAAGGGACTTGGAAGAAATTAGAAGATTTGCCTAGAGGAGTTGCCGCAGCACCTTCACCGGCTTTCAGTCTGGGAGGAGATCATATTTTAATTGCAGGAGGTTTGGATGAAAAAACCTTATTGCATACAGATCCTGCAAGCCATCCTGGCTTTTTGGATAAAATGCTGGCTTACAATACCAATGCTGAGGAATGGGTGGAAATGGGAGATATGCCAGAGGGTACATCCAGAGTGACTGCTCCTTCTACTTATTGGGAAGGTTATTGGGTAGTTCCAAATGGGGAAAAAGGACCTGGAGTTAGGTCGCCTAAGGTGATGGCTTTAGAGACGCAAAACCCATTTGGATGGGCCAATTGGACTACCTTAGGGGCTTATTTGGCCTGTATGCTCGGAATTGGTTTTTATTTTTCCAAAAGAGAAAATACGACCACGGAATATTTCCTTGCCGGAAAGCGAATTCCATGGTGGGCCGCAGGCTTGAGTATATATGGTACGCAATTAAGTGCCATTACCTTTATGGCAGTACCTGTCATCGTATATGCCACCAATTGGCGCTTGGCAGTTGGTTCATTTATGATTTTAGCGATCGTACCCTTAATCATTAAATATTATCTACCTTTTTTTAGAAGACTAAACATTACCACGGCCTATCAATACTTGGAATTACGATTTGATATCAGGGTTCGTTTGTTAGGAAGTCTGACCTTTATTTTGCTTCAATTGGCCCGAATGGGAGTAGTGCTTTATCTTCCTGCCATTGCAATTTCGTCGGTTACCAATATGGATATTTTTCTATGTATTGCCATTATGGGCGTGTTCAGTACCATTTATACCGTAATGGGAGGCATGGAAGCTGTAATTTGGACTGATGTTATTCAGGTTGTGGTATTGCTAGGGGGAGCGCTTCTTTCCATTTTCATAGCAATAGCCAATATAGACGGAGGTTTTTCTACTGTGATAGAGGTGGGAATGGAATTTGAGAAGTTTAAACTTATAGATTGGTCATGGGATTATACACAGCTTGTTTTTTGGGTGGCCATTATAGGCTTTTTCTTTTTAAATTTAATCCCTTATTCTTCAGATCAAGTGGTGATTCAGAGGTATTTGACCGTGAAAGATGAAAAAGAGGCGGAGAAGAGCTTATGGACAAATGGTCTTATTACTATTCCAGGTATATTTTTGTTTTTTGGCTTGGGAACTGTTCTCTTCGTCTACTACCTTACCAATCCTGAAAAAATAGGTAGCGCTAATCCTGAGGAGCTTTTACCCTACTATATTGTTGCTGAACTTCCGATAGGAATTGCAGGCTTGGTCATAGCCGGGATCTTTGCTGCGAGTATGTCATCTCTAGACAGTAGCATGAACAGTATCGCTACTGCCTATATTACGGATATCCACAAATACATAAAACCTGGACTCAAAGACAGAGAATACTTGAAATTAGCTAAGACAATAACCATAATTATGGGTGTTTTTGGCACCTTGACAGCTGTCTGGATTGCAGCTACTGAGGTAGGTTTTATCTTTGATTTGTTTCAGAAGTTATTAGGGATGATTGGAGGCTGTTTGGCCGGAGTTTTTATTCTAGCGATCTTCAGTCAAAGGGCCAATTCTCTTGGGGTGATTATTGGCACTCTTTCAGGTGCAGGTATTACTTTTCTGGTAAGCAAATTCACAGATGTTAATGGATACCTCTATGGAGCTATAGGAGTATTGAGTTGTGTGATAATTGGATTCCTCTTTAGTTTGATTTTCCCCAACAGCAAAAGTCAACCACAGGGGCTGACCTTCAAGTCAATAATTAAAAAGTAAGAAGCTAAGTTTTGGTGGCGCACGATTAATATATTAAAGTTGTTGATCGGGCATTTTGATCTGGATCCATGGATAATAAGGGCTAACCTGAACTGGGTACTTTTATCAGACTTAAAAAAAGCTATTCTGAAGCCTTTCAGAATAGCTTTTTTTGTTTAGCTGGTGAGTGCTACTTAATTTGTAATGATTTACAATGGTAATTCTATAATAGAATTTACTAGTCTAAATCCTCATTGAGTACCTGTGGAGGCATTATTAATAGGTCTTGGAAATTAAATTCAGATTAATTTAACTTTTTCTTATGACAAATTGTTGTTTAAAAGTGACAGGATAGCAGTCTTAGTTACGATGAATGTATTGTTTATTTGGTAATTAGTACTTATTTAAGAATAAATTAAAAGAAATTTTTCTTTTTTTGTTAAATGCTGTTAAATAGCAAACCTAATTTCCGATTGGCATCGTTTTAGAAGTAACATAAGAAACAAAATTTGTGTTAATTGATATAATTTAAAAGAAAGGTATACAATGAATAGAAAACAGTTTTTCCTGGGAATCGTGCTAGCTTCTTTAATTGGAGGATTAGTAGCTGTGCTTGGTGTTGGGTTTTTACAAACAAATCAAGAATCATCTACAAACTTTACTGAAAAGCAAAATACCAGTTTGGTGAATTGGCTTAATGATGACAAGTTCGTGGTTCCAGAAGGGATTAATTTTGTGGCTTCAGCAGCCCAGGTAACGCCAGCTGTTGTTCATGTCAGGAGTACAGTGACGATGAGTAGAAGCCAGCAAGGGGTAGACCCAATGGAGGAGTTATTTGGCTTCAGGTCCCCTAGAGGCGAGTCTAAGCCTAGAGAAGGCAGAAGTACAGGTTCTGGTGCAATTATCTCTGAAGATGGATATATCGTAACCAATAATCACGTAATTGAGAATGCCTCCAAGGTAGAAATTACATTGGAAGACAATAGAAGGTTTACGGCCAGGGTTATCGGTACAGATCCAACAACAGATCTTGCTTTATTAAAGATTGAAGCTAATAATTTACCTTTTATTCCTTTTGGTTCCTCTGATCAGGCTCAAATTGGAGAATGGGTTTTGGCAGTAGGTAATCCATATGAATTGAATTCAACGGTCACTGCGGGTATTATAAGTGCAAAATCAAGAAATATTGGAATTCTTAGAGATGAGAGTAATTTACAAGTTGAGTCCTTTATTCAAACGGATGCTGCTGTAAACCCTGGCAACTCAGGTGGTCCTTTGGTAAATCTTAATGGTGAAATTATTGGTATCAATACAGCCATAGCCTCCAGAACTGGTGGCTTTAGCGGATATTCTTTTGCAGTTCCAAGTAGCATTGCTAAAAAGGTGATGGATGATCTTTTGGAATTTGGAGCTGTTCAAAGAGGCTTATTAGGTGTGGTTATTAGGGATGTAAATGCAGACCTTCAAGAATCAATAGGTGAGGAAATCAAAGCAGACAGAGGAGTGTTCGTTGAGGAAGTTAGAGAAGGTAGTGGAGGAGAAGAAGCTGGTTTGCAAAGAGGCGATATTATCATTGGCATTGATGGAGCAGATACCTACACTACTTCTACTCTTCAGGAAAGAGTAGCAAGGAAGCGACCTGGTGACAAAATCAATGTTAAATTCCTTCGTGACGGTAAAGAAATGACTGCAATGGCTACACTTAAGAATGTATCTGGTGATACCAAGGTGGTAGTTAAGGTACTCCCTAAAATCACTGAGTTTGAAGGTGTGGTATTTGAAGACCTAAAAGCGGATTATAAAGAAAGGCTTGAATTGGAGGGTGGAGCAACAATTACCTCTATAGATAACAAGTTATGGAAAGATGCTGGTGTTCAGGAAGGCTTTATTATCACTAAAATAGGTAGAACCAAAATCCTTAGTGGTGAAGATGTGATCAAAGCCCTTAAAAATTATAAAGGCGAAGAGGTAATCATTTTGGGAGTTTATCCAAATGGACAGCGCTCTTACTATGAGCTGGATCTATAATCTCATGAAGATATAATAATCAATATATGAACTGTGGCCACCCATCGGGTGGCCTTAACTTTTTTGGTGGTTATGCTTTCTATTCCATTTGTTTTTTTTAATTATGCAGCTGCTTCCCTTGTTCTAAGGGTGTGACTTGGGCATTAAATTCAATAATCTGCAAGAAAAATCTAGGGGGATTTTGTTGTTTATGTATTGTGAATTAGGGGTTTAATACTATGAAGTATAGATGCTAATTTGAATAGGTGTAAAACGATATGTTTTTCCATCTTGATTTAAGTTCTTTAATTTCTGTTTTTATTAGAAAAAAAACACTGGCTAATTTTTGTAACATTAAATTTTAACCCTACATTTGCATTCCCAATCGGGCGAATTATCACAAGAAAGTGCTTAACGAGTACTTTTGAAATCTAGTTTAAATTTCATTTGTCCGGTATTGAATTACACCGAAGTTAAACGTTACTTCGAACAGAATTTTAAAATATTGGGAGTTTAGCTCAGTTGGTTCAGAGCATTCCGATTTGCATCGGAAGGGTCGTAGGCTGGAGCTCCAAACTCTTTGAAAATATATAGATTTAAGAGTAATAATTATTCCGGTAAAAGAACCGGTAATGCAAAAGATAAAAACATTAAAATATTGGGAGTTTAGCTCAGTTGGTTCAGAGCATCTGCCTTACAAGCAGAGGGTCGGGGGTTCGAATCCCTCAACTCCCACAATATTTAAAAATCATTTTTCTGGTAAAAGTACCGGATTTTCAATGTAAATTGTTAGTAGCATATTGGGAGTTTAGCTCAGTTGGTTCAGAGCATTCCGATTTGGATCGGAAGGGTCGTAGGTTCGAGCTGCAAACTCTTTGAGAATATATAGATTTAAGAGTAATAATTATTACCGGTAAAAGAACCGGTAATGCAAAAGATAAAAACATTAAAATATTGGGAGTTTAGCTCAGTTGGTTCAGAGCATCTGCCTTACAAGCAGAGGGTCGGGGGTTCGAATCCCTCAACTCCCACATTAAGGCCTAAGTCTTCAGTGCATTTCGATTATCATCCGAAGGGGAGGCTGTATCAGACCTTCAACTTCCAGACAAAGCCTTTCAATAAGGCTTTTTTTATGTCATGCCATTTTTACATATTGTTTTCT
>NZ_JBSXOH010000052.1:0-122603 GCF_056859355.1 Cyclobacterium sp. L-R | reverse complement strand
ACCATCAAGGCTGGTATTTACTTCCAACGTGGTCATGGCAGATAATTTTTCCCAAGGGCTACCGGTGTACCTTAAGTAAGTCGAAATGTTTCCCACTTTATTAGCCAAGGCATTGAATTTTAATAAGTAAGTTTTGTCCTTTTTCAATCCTCCCAAGACTATTTTAACTGCACTGGATCCAGAACCGCTAACTTTAAGTGCTCCACCATTTGTCTTACTATTTGACTCCCACTGTTGTTTGCAATTGCTACAGTAAACCCCACTCACATTTTGATCGAAAGAAGAATTGGCATAAAGACTAGAGCCAATTTTCTTTGTAATGGTATAAGTGGAAATTTCTACAGTATTACTTACAGAGTTTTTGTCTTTACCGAACTTGGCAGTCCATTGTTCCAGGTTGTCTATGGCAGCTACTTTTTCCCCATTTCTTACATATTGACTCTGTATGCTAAACTCATCACCAAGAGGTCTGAAAAAATAATTTTTATCGAATTCAGCCATTATTTTGACATCGTCTTTATGAGAGGTGACCAAGTAAGATTTTTGGTTAGCGTTTTTTACAAAGAATTGGTTGTCAGAAATTTTTACAGTTCTTGTGTCTTCTCCTATGACGTTGTTCCCCAGTGTAATGGAAGAATTGGAGTTGTAAAAAGTATTGTTTGTAACAATAATATTATTCACATTCGACATTTTCAAACCTGAGTTTTCAGTGTTGCCGATGGTGTTTCCAGTTATTTCTATGTTGTTTGAGTGATCGTCAAGGAAGATCCCCTCTGCCAATGGCCTGTAGTTAACCCCTTTGTCAGGAATACCACCTTTACTTCCAATACTGTTAACCACGATGTTACCTTCAATTTTTCTTCCTTTATAACCTTGGTATTTAACACCCCCGAAGGTATAAATTCCACCACCATCGCCTTTGATTTGGCAGAAGGTGTCTATGTAATTGTTTTTAACGATAGAATAGTTACCATTAAACTGTATACCGTTGAATCCTGAATTGATGATGGCGTTGTTTTGAACCAATACGTTCTCTCCATAAGCAAAAACACCGATTCCTGCAGCATCTTGGTTTTGGGTTCTTCCGGCGATCAAAGCCGTTTTTCTTATTTCATTGTTTCTGATGATAGCGTTGTCATTGCCATACCTTAAATACATGCCATTGTTATAGGTGTTATTGAAACTGTTTCTTTCGATTAACAAATCCACTACACTTAAAGCTAATATACCGTTCTCTCCAGAGAAGTTGATTTCAGAATCAAGAATCTTAATGTTTCTTCCTCCTTCTAGTTTGATAGCATCTGAGTTGACACCCCTAAACTGTAAGTTTTCAATGGTAATGTTAGTGTCTCTATAATCTTTGATCAACAAGTTATCTAGTGTACTAACCTCTATTTTCATAGAGGAAGGGTTTTTGTTACCGAAGTAGATGTTAATTTTTTTAGTAGTAGGGTTGAAATACCATTCTCCAAAGGTATCAAGCGTTTTGATGTGGTTTTGAATGAAAAAGCCAAAGTCTTTTTCTACAGGATAGGAACTTATGTTTCCGTTGAATTTGACTTGACCTCCGCTATGGGAAGAGATTTGATGGGTATCAATTATCCATTGGTTCTTTTTGATGACTACCTCTCCACCATTCCAGTTAGGTGATCCGCCTAATTCGCTACTTGAAAGGAGGTAGTTGCCACTTGTGTTTTCAATTTTTAAATACCCTTCATTAGCAATATCACTGTTTGGGTATCTTCCCATTTCATGAATTTCTCCATTGATCAAAACCACCTGAACTGTATTGGTCTTGATGGAGGAGGTGCTTTCATAAATTCCATTGCCTATAGATCTCCAGCCACTCACAGTTTTCAAAGAAGTAATTATAGGCTTGGCTCCTGAACCGTAAGCCCCTACTTTGATAGGAGAGCTAGCAGAACCTGAAGCGCTTATATGTAGTGTACCATAAAAAGTTTCTCCTCTATTGAATAAAATGGCATCTCCTGGCTTAAGGTAATTGAATAGGGAATTGATTTTATCAATAGATTTCCATGGAGTACTAGGGTTTTGAGCTTCCGCTAAAGACCTTGAATCATTTCCAGATTTCTGGGATACATAATAATTAGTAGCATGTCCTTGGGTAATGGACAATGTCAAAAGAATTAGAATGGAAAAGGAGAAAAATAACGCTTTCATGGTATTGTATTTTAAAGTTTGTAATCTTTTCTTTTTTTAGGACCCATCTTATATTTCAGGTGGTTGTTAATTTTGTCCTACTATTTTTGATTTATGAAGTCTGAAAACGGTATTTGAATTAAAAGAATCTTGTTTTTTGATTTTCATATATATCAAAATGAAATTCTAAATATGAATCTCATTTCAATAATTAACAGTATAAAATTCTTAAAAACAAACTTTTGAATTGCGTGAGTTCTTGGAGGGGAAATCAGAATATTGAATAATTCCAATAGGTAAATTGAATTTTGCTTTTGAGATTCTGAATTTTGTTGCTGGTCTAAAAAAAAATCGATAAAATTTTTTTTAATTATTTTTTATTTTTTCAAATAATTATACATAAATGGTTGGTTTAGAAGGAAGTTTTCAATTCCTACTGAGGCTTGGGGGAGGAGGTGTAGGTTGGTAAAAGGTTGAAAAAGAGAAGTTAATGACGGGGATTTCTTGTAAAAAGCCCTTTTTTTAGCGAGTTTATTTTTTTATTAAGGGTTTTTTTGATGTGCGTTTTAGGCAAGAAAGGCATTAAACTATAGGGCTATTAATGGAGTTGGCTTAAGCCAATACAAAAAGGAAAGTCCAACTTATGCTAAGTGAAGGTTTAATAGCAATTTGTCCTATGGCTTGTAATAAAGGATAGGAATACACAGAAGTGGGATTAGCTTTTACTTTATTAGTGAAATCTCAGGTGAAGCAAAGCTATTGTACAAAACATAATAAACTATTCTCCTTATAGAGGACATCAAAATGTAGGTAAAGTGGAGATTGATTTCTTCCTATATTACTAAGTAGTGTGGTTTCATGCTAATTGAAAGCCAATAAATAGTAGCGCCAGTAGGGGCTGAAAAAGACCAGGCTTTGGATTTTAGAAAAATTACTTTGATGAGGTCTTTTTTAATAGTATTGAAGGAAAAATCAATTCTAAAAGGATCCTGTTGGATACAGAGGGGATGTTTTAGCTTATTACAGCTAGAGATGGGTAATGGCAATTATTTTCCTTTCTGAAATCGTTGTATACTCAGTCAATAACTTGGGGATTAAAATCTACCCTAGCGGAGCTATATCATAATCTCCAAGCTTACTGTTTGTATTGTAATGGCCGTATTTACTTTTGTGGGTGGGAAGTCCTTTAAAACGATTATTACCTCCATATATATGGTATAAGTTAAACCCGGATTATGTAATAGGATTTCTCCGTCCTGACAATAGTCTGGGGTGAAGCCTGTCCCGTGTTTACGGGAAGTGTTGCAATCGCTAGAAAATCGGTTGGATATTTTAGCATAGCACCGCTATGGTGAAATTGAAAACAGCAACGAAGTGGCTGATTTTGAAGCGGTATCAGCACGTAATAGAATGTCTATTGCATATTTCGGGTTAAAGGACTGTTTGCTAATTGAGAATCTTTGAAGAAATAGCTTTTAGAGATTTATTGCTTTTCAAAACTCAATGGTAAAAGTGGTTCCTTTGTCAACCTCACTTCTAGCAGTAATAATGCCTCCCATGGCTTCGATGTGTTTCTTTGTGAGAAACAAGCCTATGCCTTTGGATTCTGCATGCTTGTGGAAAGTTTTGTGAAGGCCAAATAACTCTTTGCTATGACTCTTTAAGTCAATGCCTAGGCCATTGTCGGAAATAGTAAATACAATGCGGTTGTACTTAAGGTCTGTTTCTAATTTAATAACCGGAGGTCTGTCCGGAGAACGATACTTGATGGCATTGCCCATTAAGTTTAGAAAAATACTTTCTAAAAACACCCTGTTGTAGGTGATTTTGGGAGCTTTCGAAAAATCAGCCGTCACTTGACCGTTTGACTCCATAATATGGCCTACTAACATCTCCTTGGTCTTTTCAAATATTTCATCGAAATACAAAATTTCCAGTTTCTTAGTCCCTTCGTCCTGAATTTTTAATAGCTCTACTAGCGTGTTGAGGGTCTGAGTCAGGTGATTACTAACTACCTCGAAATTATCAATGATTTCTTCTTTCATCTCCTGATCTTCACTAGAATGATAGAATTGTAGAAGAGCGTTTAGATTGCTTACAGGTGCTCTTAAGTTATGTGAGGTGATATGAGCAAAATTAGCAAGTTGTATGTTCTGAGAAGTAAGTTTTTCGGTCAGTACCTCGAGGTTTTCCTTGGCTACTTTTAGTTTTTGTTGATATTCTACACGTTCGGTGATGTCGGTAGCAATTCCCAGATAACCAAATAAATTCCCCAAGTGATCCTTGATTGTTGTCAATACCAAGAGTACGATAAGTTTTGTTCCATCTTTTCGGACATAGGTCCACTCACGGGTGTCTCTCTCTTTGAGGACAGTGCTTTGTACAAATACATCAGAACCTTTAACCTCAAAACCCATTTGAGCTGATAACTCCTCTCCACGTTTTATTATTTCTTCTTTAACGTGAAAAATTGCGGGTGTATGTTTTTCCACCAGTTCCGATCTGGAATACTGAAGCATTTGCTCTGCCCCTTTATTGAAATGAGTAATCAGGCCTTCCTTGTCAGTTCCGATGATGGCTACCGAGGCGGAGTTTAGGATTGCCCTCAATTCATTGTTTACCCGGTTTATTTTTAATTCTGTTTTTTTTATAGGAGTGATGTCGTGGAAGACGCCATAATGGCGCTTGCATTTACCATCGACAAACTCCGACTGACCTATGACACGCACCCAAGTCTCATTTCCTTTAGCGGTTATTAGTTCTATTTCAGCATCATAGGATGTGTTATTAGAAATAGAGTCTGTAACTAGTTTGGTTATAGTGTCCCTATTATACCCTTCTTTATAAAAATTAATAGCAGTAGTTAAATCAGGCTCAAAATCCTCTGAGACTTCATGTATTTCTCGAGTAATTTTGCTCCAGAATAACTTTCCTTCATTTAATTGTAATTCCCATGTTCCTATTCGTGCTACTGAATTGGTTCTTTCCAATATCTCTTCTATTCGCGTTTTCTCTTGGTCTTTTTCTTTTAAATCTGTTATGTCGGCGGTGTACATTAAAAGCCCACCAATTACCCCTTCTGATTTATACCAAGGACGTATGTCCCATTTTAGCCACTGCCGAGTACCATCAGCTCGGTCGAAAGGAGCCTCAGCGCATTGGTTAATTTCTCCCCTTAGACAGCGTTGGTGTTTCTGCTTCCACTCATCTCCAATTTCAGGAAATATTTCATAGTGGGAATGACCTATGATTTCTCTCCCTTTTAAATTATAATCTTCAATCCATTTTTGGGAAGCAGCCATATAACGCATATCCATGTCAAACATGGCTATGGCATTAGGTGCTTGCTGGATAAATATACTGTTACGTTTATAGCTTTCTTCCAGTTCTGTTTCCATTCTTACCCGGTCTGTAATGTCCCTCACTGCGGCCATTACCAGAATTCCATCATCTGTTTGGGTAGGACTTAGACTTACTTCAACACGAAACTTTTCACCATTCTTTCGTTTACCATATAATTTTATTCCATCCCCCATTTTTCTGAAAGAGGCCGAATCAAAGTATTTTTTAATATGGGTTTTGTGTTTTGATTTATGTCCCCCTGGAATTAACAATTCAATCTCCTTACCGATCATCTCGGGTTTTGTGTAGCCAAATATATTTTCTGCTTGATGATTGACGATTTGGATTGTTCCTTTGCTATCGACTATCACAATAGCATCTGGGGCGGATTCCAACAAGTTTTTTAATAACTTCTCAGACTTTATATAAGAAGCTTCTAGATTTTTTCTGGTTGTTATATTTGTAATGTGGGCTGTAAAACCAATTACTTTTCCGTTTTCTATATCTGGTGTATAGGTAGCATGCGAATGCCGTAACTCTCCTTTAGGTGTACTTATCTCAAGATCAAAACTTTGTAGGTTGCCTTTAAGCACTTCTTTAATATAGTGGGAATGTTCCTTGTATTTCTCTCCTAACAATTCCTTCTTGGACATTTTATTAATCATCTCCTCCTGAGATTTCCCGTACCAATCTAAATAGGTGGAGTTGGCAAATCGACAAATCTCATTTTTATCCCAATAGGCCGCTAACGCTGGAATATCGTTAGCGGCTTTTAAGCCTATTAATTTGCTGGATTTTTCCATAGTTTAAAGGTGATCAATTACTTATACAATTTATAAAAAAAAACGAAGCGACATTGTAAATCGTGCAGCGTAGGTCGATTAAATCCAAGCAGTGTACTCTAGTGAAACAGATTAAACACTAAAATGTTATCTTAAATGTCTGGTTTTCAATTTTTAATAAGCCAATTGCATCCTAGGGGATTATAATTTATTGGGTGCAAAATAATAAATATTGAATTCAGATTAATTGTAAATAATATCGCTTAGTAGCTAAAAGAGTTGGTTTAACTCAGTATGCTTTCCGTAGACTTGGTTCAGGTAGATTTTGAATTAATATATTGTTTGGAGACCAATTATTTCTTTTGGTTGATTAGCTTAAGGTGCGTTTTTCTTGCCTCTTTAATTATTATTTTAATGATTTCTTTAATGTCATTTAAGGAAGTTCTAAAATTGACAATGCAAGCTCTTAAGCAGTAGTTTTTATTGACAATTGCATTTGACAAAAAAACTTCTCCACCAGCCTGTAAGCTATTCAATAATTCTTCATTAAGTGTATTTAAGTAAAGGTTATTTTCATTCGTGTTTAATGGAATATATCGAAATGCAGTAATGCTTAAGTTTTGGCAAACAGCCTCAAGTTCAGGGTGTTTGTCAACCTGCTCGAATAAAGCTGCTGAAAACTCTATGTCTTCACCGATGAGTTTTTCATAACCACTTCGACTGGCTTGTTGAACCCGGATTATGTAATAGGATTTCTCCGTCCTGACTGTCAGGGGTGAAGCCTGTCCCGTGTTTACGGGAAGTGTTGCAATCGCAAGAAAATCAGGTCGTTTGAGGATTTTAGCATAGCACCGCTATGGTGGAATTGAAAACAGCAACGATTGGGTATTTTGAAGCGATTTCAGCACGTAAAAGATTGTCTATTGCATATTTCGGGTTGAAAGGCTAACCAAACTTTTAAAGCCCTAAATCCACCGGAGTTTTGAAGTACCTATTCACAGAAATTTTGCATTTTTTCTTCTTCATCCTTGCCGAAAACGTAGTATCCAGGATGAGAACTATAGGTGTCAATTAAATGCTGAGGATTCTTCACCAATGTACAACCCGCTTCCAATGGACTATACAACCATTTGTGAGGGTCCAATACAGTAGAGTCTGCCTCTCCTCCCTTCGGATAAATGATTGATTTTCCGTACCACTGCAACGGTGCTACATAAGCACCATCCAAATCATGTTTTTTAAAAATAATGGAGTTCTCAGCCAAATTATCCACCACACCAGTACATATATCACTGGCTATGCCTAATGCCATAATTGGTTGACAGCTTTCTTTAATATCCTCAGTGATTGTGGCTATTAAAAGTTTACTGTCCATTTCTTTAACCTTACCAATTTTTTGGATTTAACTAGTTAATTAACTAGCGAATAAGGTGAAAGAAAAATAAAGCTTTCCTTTTGTTTATACGATTTTTGACCAAAAGCGCCAAGAAGTAAAATAGACTTTTCAGGGTTTAATTCATTTGCTCGGCTATCAATTTCGACATCATCATCTGACCGAGTTTTTCAGGATGAATGCCATCTTTGGCTAAAGAGGCCCACTGAGGAGCCAAAGGGGTATGAATGTCAATGTATTTACTACCATTCAATTCAGCCACCCTTTTAAGTTCAGGAACCAACCATTTTACTCTTTCGGAAGATCCATGGTATTTTTCTTTCATAATGGCATCTTCTCCACAGGGTGGTGGGGAAATCACATAAATTTCTGGTTTGTATTTGACATATACAGGATGAGTTTTTACCTTCTGTAATAATGTGGCCATTTTTGCTGGGATCTCTTCTTTTCTCGGTGCAAATACTGCTTTACAATCATTGGTCCCAAGCATAATCACAACCTTGTCCAAACCATGTAGGTTTTGATCTGCCTCATTCATGTACCGATCCACATTAAGTAATGTATTGAGCTTTTTCTGGTCATTATTATTAAATCCAATGGTGTTTCCGGAGATGCTGGTGTTGTAAATAAAATCTTCAAAGTAGGTTTTCTTCAATTGATCCACCCAGCCATTTTCTTTGGCGCCATTTGAGTCTCCAATTACCAATACCTTGTCTGTATCCACCTGATCTAAAGCCACACTTGTAAGGCATTCATGAGTGCCTTCAAAAATGGTAAGTTTAATTAAATCCTTGTAAGATTTTTGATAATGGATTAACCTGTCAGCAATGCTGTCTTTATCAGTGGCTACAAAATTCCTAGAAGCAAGCATTTCTATAATGTCTTCCTGAGGAATGATTGCCTTCTTCTCCAATGCATCATAATCCGCAACTACCTTATTGTAGAAATTCAGAGATTGCGTAATTGGTACTGATCCGGTATATCCATCATGAATCCCAGCATAAATATAGAGTTTGCTGTTTTTGCGTTTTTCTATAGGTGTTTTCATGTAAATAGGAGAACGTTTTTCAGCCTCTTCCTCACCTAAATAATAGTTTTCTCTATCAAAGTCTTCCTCCTTTACCGTTGAGGCGGCAATGTCAATTGAATACTTGTTTCCTCTACCTTCTGACTCGTAAAACCACTTTTTCAAATCCGACAAGGGTACCCAAGCCGAAAAGGTCTTTACAGGATAATTGGTGTTCATATAGGTAAGCAAGGTGGCATATCCGCCTCCGCTTGTGCCGATTACATGAATATTGTTAGGGTCTGCATTGCCATTTTCTATCGCATAGGCTATGGCATCTTCGATGTCCTGAATTACATATTCACTACCACAAGCTTTAAAATTTTTGTTTGGCCCTCTAAAATCAGGATGAATGTAGTTGTAATCCTTTATTATGCTCTCATTAACCAGTACGTCTTCCTGTTCGTAATTCGCGCTCCATGTATGTAGGCTGACAATCAAAGGTCTATTTTTTTGCTTTGCAGCGTAAAAAATTGCGGCTTGATTTTCTCCATCTAAAGTAGAAGGAATCATTATTCTCGTACATTCCTCCGGCCAGTTTTCAATCTGGGTATTGTCCCATGCGGGATCGTTTTGAGCAAATGCGTTTGTAACAAACAAGAAAAGGATTGATAGAATGCTTAATTTCATTGGGGGTTAATTTTTTACTTATTCAATGATAACTATTATGCCCTGAAATTCTAGTCTGCTGCCAACAAGACGTTGTGTGCATTAAGTGGGGTATTCAGGCCATTGACGAACTATTATTTAATTTAAGGCTTTTGCCTCAATAAATAGCCCAATGGTTTTAGATTTTATTAAAAGTAGCGGATTTTCAATTTAACATCTCCTTTTTATCCCGGATTATAGCTCTTGTTAGGTGACATTTGATGGTTAATTGAGGTCCTGATTTACTGAACAAAAGGGCAGGGAAGGCTTGGATATACTGTGAGGTACATTGGTTTTGTGTTTATAAACAAGTGCTTTAAGTGTTTAAATAATGCCGGTATCGGCATTCAGTTTTTAATCAAGGAGTTGAATTTGGATGGTTAAATTCAAAAACTTCGTTGCCTAAAGAGTATAACTTGCCACGAATTTCAAGGGTCAGGTACTGGTTGGTTTCGGAATAAGAGGTCCTGGGTTTAAATACTATCTTATCGTTTCCGGCAAATTCAATGGTGACATTGGTCCAATGAATGCTCTCCAGAATAGCATCGCTGGTGACAATTTTAAGATTAGCATCTTTTAAATAGTTACCGTGTATTTCAACACTGCCTCCATAATCGATTAATTGAGTATCTTTTTTTTCGAATTCAGCTAAATGAAAGGGAATGTTTACATTCATTGAAATCGTTTTATCCAAAACCTGAAGGGTAATATCAAAGTAGTCAGGGCCATTTCCGCTTGTGTTGAAATCGTAAAATTCTGGGACAATAAATTTGAATGAACTTTCCTCAATATTGATAACTTTGGCTACTTGGTTCTGAAATGTCACCGCGTACTTTTCAGTGAGTTTACTTAGCCTATTTCCTTTTACAGTGATGGTGTCACCATAAAAAACAGGTGTTTTATATTCAAACTTTTCAAAAGTAAAACCCGGCGCCCCCTGACTTACAAATCCAATGGGTTTTGAATATACCCTTTCAGTGCTGGTTTGAATGAATGCAACCACAGCATAGTTTACTCCTTTGATTAAAGATTGTTCGACTTTCAAGGAAAATTGACTTTCAGGTTTGCCTACCTGCGAAATAACCTCAGAATTTTCCATAATAGGATAGTCATTTAAGCTATAAAGGAAGCCGTATTCAATAATCTCCTCGCTACCAAAATCATAGATATTGCAGACAAATTCTACCCCCGTTTCATCAATACTTTGAATAGAAGTCGCACTAAATCTGGGGTTTGTCCTTGGTGACAATTCCTCCTGTTCACAGGCACTTAAAAGGGAGATTACCAACAACAGTCCAATAAAAATTAAATGTCTTTTCATAACCTAAAACCTATCATGTAAGATGCGACAAGGGAATTGTAAAAAGATTGACGACTACTTAAATCAATCGTATATTCCTTTGAGATATGCTCCAATTGAAATTCAGATACAATGCCGAAACGTCGGTTGTACAAAAAGTTAATACCTAGTTTTATTGCAGGAGACAATTTGGAGGATGAGTAAGTTAAAACGGATTCTTCATAGAGCCTTACTGTAACCGGCTCATAGGTGATTTTATGGTCCACTATACTAAACTTGCTCTCCAATGTATTGGTCCTAATAACAGCTCCTGCACCAAGATAGAACTCGTTGTTTTTGGACCTGTAAGCTAGATAATTGATGAATATGGGTACAATAAAACTTGATCTGGAGTATTCTTCAGTAGCGGAATATCTCTGGTTTGGTTTGAACAATTCCATATTAATTACACCATCCCTTTTTGTATAACCTATGCCTGTGTCAAAAGCAAAACGAGGCAACCTTCTCCAATGATCCAGCTTTACTCCAAGGTTAATATATGGGGTGTATTGGGAGTCAAATACATGAGGGATTTCATCAAAGGAGTCTTCTGTAAGGTTGGATTGTGTAAAGGAAATACCAGCACCTGCGATAATGGAGGCTCTCACAAAAGGTAAGTTTTTTACATTCAGTTCGTAGGGTTCATGTTCACAATCATAGTAAAGTTTAAATGTAGATATCAATTCATGTTCAGATAGATTTGTTGAAGCAATCTTCTCCTGAAGTCTATTACCACATGGCCCAAAAAGCATGTAACTTAAATATCCCATGTACTCTCTGTCTTTGGCCCGTATCAAATTTCCTTGTAGATCTTTTTTTTCAGAAACCATATGTAACTCCAAAAAATAGTCTTCATTTTCTATATAATATTGATTTTTATAGCTCAAAAGGTTAACCTTTCCTTTTATAATAATTTGAAAAAATACCATTCCATCTTCTTCCTTATCTGGTATATATCTACTCATGAACTTTCTACCATTTGATAAGCCAAACCCTTGAATGTCATCGGCATAATACTTTGTTTTTACTCCTTCATTCGAAACGAAAGGGATATATGTGATCGTGTTAAAATCAAATGATTTTTTGATCGTACCATATATTTTATGCCCTTCTTGATTGATGATGTAGTCCTGGCTTACATCCTGACTAAAAACCAGGTGGGTGGTAGCGAAAAAACAGCAAATTGCTGCAGCCAGTAGTCTTGTTATTCTCATAATTCAAAAAAAAATTAAACTTTTAAAAAAGGAAAATGGAATTTTAATGTGTAATAAATGATTAAGTTATTTCCGTAAAAATTGCATGGCACTTTGTTGAAAAACAGCACAAAATTGTGTGAACGTAAAAGTACTTAGATTACAAACATAAAGAAAAGGATGAAAATTAATCTAATGTTCGTAAATATTTACTGTAAAAAAATGTAGCCTAACTTTTTGTGTGTTAAATCTAATAGTAGAAAAGCTTCCTTGTTTGGAGCTTACCAAAGCGGCGCTACTTAAATACAAGTTTCCCAAAAACAGATGGTTTATGGAAGCTTTTCCCCGTGGGGGACCAAGCATAAGAGGCAAATTCTTTGCCCTGGTTTTTATCCAATCGAAAAAAGTTAAGCCTAATTTCAGTCTCAGGACCTACTCTCTCAGTAGTTGCATTGGCTAAATCTTCAAAGGGAATAGCCATTTCTACGGTCCAGCCGTTGTCTTTGTCTTCACGCTTGTTAAGCGTACCTTGTACAGTTACACCTGTTCGAATACCTGGCAAGTTGAATTTAGCTGTTGCTGGCACATCAATATTTTCAGGATCGACAATATAACTGTCGAATAGGATATTGGCAGGAGAGACTTCTATTTCCACATAGGTTTCAGGCTCATCATCTACGTCAATGAAAACCTCAACGACTTCTTCTTTCCATAAGTATTCGTCTCGCTGGGTGAATTCTGTCCAAATATCGGGATCCTTGCATTCAAACAAGAAGTACAAGTTTTTGTCATCGTAGGATGCCTTGACATGTGTCTGTAGCGCTGATTCCTGGACTTCCTTTCCAGTACGATTATTTTTCAGGCGTATTGGTTTGGCCTGCTGCCAAATGGGATCGTTCGCTTTACCATCAATCTCAGGAGCGGTGGAGGCAAAAGAAGCTTCAATTGTATAATCAGATGTAGATTTTTCAGCACAGTGTGTGAATAGGGCAAATGTGGCAGGTATTAGTAAATATTTTAGTGGCATTTGTTGATAAATGATGTATGACAATTTTTACTATTTTTTTATAAGTAACCCTGAGGGAGGAACAACGCTAATATCCAAGTAATTAGAAACGTTCTATCAAGGACCGCCTGAAAATTTGGTGATCTAAAACATGAGCCATAAGTTTATTCTTAAATCTACTCACTGGATTGGAGATTTGCCTTATTTAATGAATGGTATTTTTAGGGAACCTTCATTTTTCTCAATTCTTTGTAAGGTTCTCAAGCTTATTCCTGAGAGTTCGGATAGCTTTTCTTGGGTTAGGTTTTGTTTCAATTTTTAAGATGAATGCCTGTTGTCTAAGGGTTACATAAGTACCCCATTTTTTGATTGAATGGCTGGAGGAAGCTCAGTCTCTCCCAGCATTTCTCTTAAATCTATTTCTATCGTTCTGCATAGGGACAACATTGGGATATCATTGGACATGCCTTGAAAAGGGTTTTCTGAATAATCCCCGGTGATCTCCATCATTACGTATACCCAACCAATCAAAGCACTGATCGGAATGGAAAGCCAAACACCCCAATTGCTTAAATTAAGTAGCTCCCGGTATCATACTAAAAGGGAGTAGCATAATAAAAATCCCAACAAAATACCTACTTATATTGGCGTATTGTCTTGGTAAAGGAAATTTTTTGATGCGCTCATTTTTGCCCTGTAAGGTGTAAAAACTTCTCAGGACACCTTCCAATTGCATGTGCTGAAAATCATTAATAATTCCTTTCTCCCTTAGGGAAGTTAATTCTCGGGATTGTTCATTGATTATTTGGGTGGCTGTATTTGCTTTGTTTATTAATCGTTCGTATTCCTCGGAGGATAAAAATTGTTTCAGTTCTGTACGGGTTATTTCATCGTCTACCAAACCTATTCCAAATTGTTTCCTCAAATAAACGGCTTGTCTTCCTACAGAGCCTGTTTGGCTGATATGCTCCCATTCAGTAGGGATCAGCAATTGACTTCTATGGGCATAAAGCCATGCAATGTGGCGGTAAAAGAGTCTCTTTTTGATTGTCTTAATGTCTTCCTCAATTGGTTGTTTTGAAATGAAATTGGTAATAAGTCCATCTACCATCATTCCCCATGATCTACTTTCATTGACAATCCCTCCCCAGATTTTACGGGCTTCCCACATCCGGTCATAGGCTTGGTTGTTTTTAAACCCTACATAAAACGCAACTGCAGTGCCTATAACAGAAACCGGAAGCCAAGGAATATAAATTTTAATGAGATCAAAATGATATAGAGATGCCACCAAGCCCATCAACATTGATAACCACAATATATGATGCCAAGATAATTTTAACATTCTACTAAAACTTATGCTCTTTGTTACCAACATATTGGGTTTCTATTAAAAGGAAGAGGTAATTGTTTTTGCTAAATTATTCACCATTATGTTTCAATTCCAAAAATAAATTGAACAATTATTAATTCAGTAACTACCATATCTGTTGTTTAAATACTTTACTATATACAGTGAAAGCAAATATTTAAATTCAAATTATAATTTCGCGAAGTTGGAAGATGCACTGCTATTTAAAATTAATTTCCTTAAAATAGGTAATTAATGACGGTGAATCATTCAATATACAGAGACTTGTTGAAGTGTGCAAATTGGTTTTTCAGATAGGGTTTACTGACATTCGTTTATTGAGTATGTTAAAAAAGTGAAGCTGGTTAAATGGCATCCTTAACTTAGGCCTCTCTTGAGGCAATGTCTCCCAATTGAAGAGGAGATTGACAAAAACACCGAGGGGAAAAATGAAATTTTTCTGATCTTGAAAATGAAAAAGGCCCAATCAAACCAATTATTGATGAAAAGCGAGTAAGATAAAAGTCCAAAAAAGGTAAGGGCCTAACAACAGCCTTTACCTTTTTTGGTAGAAGAGATTAAATCTCAATCTTAGTTCCCATAATTTTCAGGAATTCCCTGATAAAACTTGGGTGACCTGGCCAGGCTGGTGAGGTCACAAGGTTGCCATCAACAAAAGCTTGGTCTGCCGGGATATCCTGGAATTCTCCACCTGCTAAGGTTACTTCTGGACCGACAGCTGGATAAGCGGTTAGTTTTCTTCCTTTGACAACACTAGCGGTAGTTAATATCTGAATGCCATGGCAGATGGCAGCAACAGGCTTGTCAGCATCGAAAAAGTGTTTTACCATTTCGATTAATTTTCCATTTAACCTCAAATATTCCGGTGCTCTACCGCCTGCAATCACCAAACCATCATAGTCGCTAACTTTTACCTCATCAAAACTATAATTTAATACAAAGTTGTGACCTGGTTTCTCCGTATAAGTCTGATCACCTTCAAAATCATGGATGGCAGTTTTAACAATGTCTCCCTTTTTTTTGTCAGGGCACACGGTATGCACCGTATAACCTACCATTTCAAGCATTTGAAAAGGAACCATTGTTTCATAGTCCTCTGTAAAGTCTCCAGTTAAGAATAATACCTTTTTCATTTCTTATAATTTAAAAATTTTAATTGGTTTTTAAGGTTGCGAACAACCTTGTTATTCGTGGTTTATTGGGCATTTGAGTTCTATTAATCATTATTTTACAAGTGGAGCTTATTGTTCATCGGCCCAGTCTTTCATTTTTTGTGGAACATCGCTTCCATCTTCCGAATAGAATTTCTCATCATTGTTTTTCCTTATGCCCACATACAAAACATTTTTATTAAGGTCCGCCATTAATACGGCACCAGGGTCACCTCCACTATGTGCTTGCATGCCCCAAGCAAAAAATATTCCATTGGTTATGGTAATAGGGGATTCTACTTCCCAAATGCCTTTAATAAAAGCATATTGAGGACCAAGCATTACCTCAAGTCGTTTTTTTATTGCTGGTTTGTCCAAAAGGCTTATTTCATAGGGATACTTTTTATCGAATGCTTTTAGAAAGGAAAGCTCGTTTGAAACGGTATTACTAGAGGATGGAATTTCCATCACCTCATTCTGGTTTATGGCTGGTTTTATCTCTGCTAAATCTATTTCCTTATTTTCAGAATTACGCGTTGGATCACAAGACGTTATGCTGCATATGGCTATGAACAAAGTAATTATATTGTTAAAACGTGCCTTTTTCATAAAGTCGTACTGAGTTTCATTATCCGTCAAAAAGATTTATTGTGTAAGAATTTTTCAACGCCAACACCGATATAAATACTTATTTTATTTTCTGTCGTCCTCCCAAATCAGTGTTTTCTCTATTTCTGCTTTAAAGTCAGGGCAATTGCCCTCACCTGTACCTGTAAACCCACCATCGGGAGCGCAGATTACATTGCAATTTTCATCAAACAGGTAATTGTACTGATCACAACAGTCTGAAGTAATATAGTAATAAGTTTTATTGCCATCTTTCCATTCCCAAACACTTGCGGGAGGATTGTAAACATCCTCTTTTTGTATTTTTTTAATTTTTTGTTTGATGCAATTTGGGACATCCTTTTCCAATTCAAGGTCCGTACAGGACATAATTGCCAAGGAGGAAAGGAAAAGTCCCGCAACTATTTTAATTGAATTTTTCATAGGGGCCTATTTAGATTACTGCTTTCTTTGAATTGTTATCAAAATAATGGGTTGTTTCGTGACAATTCTCTAATTGAATGCGAATCTCGTCTAGTATTAATTTATTACCGGTATTATTTTTTTTATACGTTTTATGTGCATTAAAGGACAATTATTTTATAAAAAAATAGGATGATCAATTCTGTCGGGCAGGCTGAAGAACCTTTTTTATTTGCCATTGAGGCTTGGACTATTTGATAGAACAAAGAATAGAAATCTTATTGCAGCTTTCAAGATTTGGTAAAGACTTTTTAAAGCCTGGTATTGGTGACAAAAGAAAATGACTTGCTATCAGGAGACCAACTAGGTACGTTTATCGATCCCTGCCCACCATATATATACCCGATAATTTTGGGCGTACCTCCCTTGAAAGGCATGATTCTTAAGTAGCATTGTTTGTAAAAAGGATGGTCGTTGGGATCAATGTCTTTTGGGAAAGAAATAAATACAATCCATTTTTGATCAGGGCTTACATGAGGAAACCAATCATTGTATTCGTCACTTGTCAATTGAACTTGGTTTCCTCCATCGGCATCCATTCTCCCAAGTTTCATTTTACCAGATCTTACAGAATTGAAGAAAATATATTCCCCATCAGGACTGTATTCTGCACCATCATCTAAAGTTCTTTGGTCTGTCAATTGTTGTTCTATACCTGTTTCGATTTCGGTAGTGTAAATGTCATATTGCCCTTTTCTATGCCCTGTGAAAATCATTTTTTTATTGTCCGGCGACCAACCATGTAAATAAGAATCCCCTGCCCCTGATGGTGTCACCTTAACGGGAATAGAGTCTCCCTCTGAGGGTAGGTAATACAGGGTAGATTGATTGTTGTCTTCTTCATTGTGATTGCTAATGCCCATTAAACTGCCATCGAAAGTCAATACATGGTCATTGTTGTTTTTCATAGCAAAACCCGTATTGAATGGACTTATTTTTCCTTCGCTGATATGGTATTTGTAAAGGAGGCCACCTCCGTTGTATATTAAATGGGTCCCATCTGGAGTCCAATTTGGAGCTTGTATAGCATTCGTCGTGCTGTGTAGGATTTTCCGGTGCCCTGTTGATACCTCTATTACTTCAAGATTGCTTCCAATATAATCTCGATAAGGTTTGAAATCAGAGGTTGCAGGACGTATGATTCTGACATTTCTAAATTTAACTACTTCAACTATATCAGCATTGTGAGCACATACATATAGGCCAATATAAACCTGATTTTTAATACTTGTATTGGTTGTCTTGACCTCACGAAAGGGTTGCCCAAACTTCGCCGTTGACATTATAAAACTACTTCCTCTCCTCTCCAACTGGATAACATCAGGAAGACTATCGGTGGAAACATTTTCCCCTGTAACCCCCTTGATGGTACTTCGGTATTGTAAAGCGGTCAGTCCATCCCCATGAACAGATGCGTTGACATGAGGAGTGTCCGTATTCAAGTCATTTTTTATAATCCACCCTGCTTTTCGGTGAGGGTCGACACCCTTTCCCAAAAACGCAACCTCTGCCCTTACAATAAAATCACCCTGAATTGTGGTCCACAGGTATTGGAATTCATCTTTGTCGAACCACATGTTTTCACCACTGCCTCCAATCGTATAGGTTTGATCGTTTTTCTGATATTGGGCAAACCCTTCATTTTTGACTGCTCCAATGTCCAAATGATTGTCAAACAGACCAATTTTAGTCTGTGCCTCAACGAAGCCCAATTCGAAAAATACTATTACTAGGGTAAATGCATATTTAATAAAGGGCATATTTGGTTCGGTTATTTTAAGTGAAATAAAGTCTTTTTGGTTTTTCTTTTAAAGAGATAGTGGTTTAATTTTCTAATAATATAACAATTAAATTGCTTTTAATCAATTGTTTAATCTTGTTTTAAGGCCATGCATCGGTCATCCCTTGGTCGGTTTTTTTTCCAGGTGATACTTTTTTCCAATAGATCAGGGAAATGATAATGTTCAATTCCATCTAATTCTTTCGATCTATCATAAAATAAACAATAGTCATGAGTTGAAACAGGCAAACCGTCACTGCAAATCCTTTTAGGTGGGTAACTGTGGGGGGAAAGGCTATGGAAGTCTCACTTTTTTGAGGATTCCTCCGGATTTATCCCCTTCAGCCTCCTCGAGACTTACTGGAGCCGATTTTTTAACCCGGATTATGTAATAGGATTTCTCCGCCCTGACAATGGTCAGGGGTCAAGCCTGTCCCGTGTTTACGGGAAGTGTTTCAATCACAAGACAATCAGGCTGTTTGGAGATTTTAGCATAGCACCGCTATGGTGAAATTGAAAACAGCAACGATTGGGTATTTTGAAGCGATTTCAGCACGTAATAGATTGTCTATTGCATATTTCGGGTTTAATATTAAATTGGCCCGAAATCAGGATGCTAATGAAAAGGAACTTAAAAATCAATGGGAATGGGTCAGGAAGCCCGTAATTGGACCTCTAAGGTCAACTTAAATTGTTTAGGTGTTCGATGGCTTTGCCCATATCAATGGCTTTGCCTAAGACAGCTTTGAAACTATCTTTCCTTTCAGCCATGATGTTTGGAACTGTTTTTATGGTGTAGTCGGTAATTTTTAATCCGGTTTTAACTTCTGACCAGAGCAATGGCATTGATACTGTAGCATGAAGCTGAGGCCTTAAACTGTAAGGCGCAACGATGGTTTGGCCTTTTCGGTTCTGTAGGTAATCCAAATATATTTTCGGCCCCCTCTTTTTGAGCGAGCGTTCCAAAGTGGTCAGTTTTGGAAGTTGTTCCTGGATATAATAGCAAATTAATTTGGTGAAATCTCGTGCTTCTTCATAGGTGTATTTTCCTCCCATGGGAAGATAAATATGTAATCCTGATGCGCCAGAGGTTTTGCAAAAGCCCTCAATACCTGCCAACTTTAAAATGTCATTCGCTACCAATGCCGTTTCAATTATCTGTTCGAATGTGTTCTCGTCTGAGGGGTCTAAATCGATGATAGCATAATCAGGATGATCCAATTGATAAATGGTGGAATGCCAGGGATGAAGTTCGATGCATCCTAGGTTATTTAAATACAGCAAGGTGGCCTTATTTTGACATAGCAAATAATTAATTTCTTTGTCAGAAGATGTTGAATAAATGGTATGGGTATCTGTCCAGTCAGGCAAATGCTCATTGTCTTTCTGGTAAAAGGATTCGCCATGGATGCCATTGGGATGTCGATGCAAGCTTTCAGGACGGTCTACTAGGTAGGGTAGGATGATGTCAGACATCTGAATATAATAATCTAACAAATCGTATTTGGTATAACCGGATTCTGGCCAATAGCTCTTTTCAGGATGTGTGATGTGGAGGGTGATTCCATCCACTTTTAAAGCAAATTCTTCATCAGGTGTCTTTTTTTGAGGAGTTGGATTTTTAGATGGTAATTGAGGCTGTTCGAAGTCCAAATTTTTATCCTCACGCAACCTTAAAAAAACTGGGTGGCGCATTACCTTAGATGAAGTCCATTCCGAAAACTTCACTTCACAAATCAGTTTAGGAATCAACCATACCGCTTCACGGCCTTTGAGGTGTTTGCGAATATCGAACACTGGCTCCTCGGTTTTAAGTACTTCAAACTTGTAATACAACTCTTTAAGCTGTTCTTCTGAAAAACCGGAACCACAAGTACCCACATAGGTCAATTGGCCATCTTCCACCATCCCTAAAATTAAGGACGCAAACTTACGGGACTTTTTCTTGGAAAGCGTATAGCCACAGATGATCGTTTCTGTGTTTTCAATTTTTTTGAACTTTAGCCAGTGAGGAGAGCGAAGGTTTAGGTCGTAACGAGAATTGGCTTTTTTGGCGATGACACCTTCCATTCCCATTTCTACGGCTTGGTTATAGATTGTTATTCCCATGGTTTCAACGTGGTCGCAATAGTGAAGATGCGACGCTTCTGGAATTAATTCTTTCAGCAATTGCTTGCGGTCTGTCAGTGGAAGCTCCAAAGTGTCATGATCGTTAAGATGTAACAAATCAAAAACATAATATACGAGCAAGCCTTTGGTGGTCTCTTCATTATAATTTTGTAAGGCATTGAATTGTGGCATTCCTTCAGCGTCCAACACAACTATTTCACCGTCTAGAATTGCCCTATGCGCTATGTTTTTTAGTTCCTTATGGATAGGAGTGAATTTTTCATTGAGAGAAATTCCATTGCGTGTATAGAGTTCCACCTTTCCATTATTGATGTTAGCCAATGCCCGGTAGCCATCATATTTTAACTCGTATACCCAGTCCTTATCGTTAAAGATTTTCGTCCCCGGAGAGGCGAGCATGGGTTTTACAAGGGTCCTAAGGTCTAATTTTTTTGGGTTTTGGAATGGCTTTATAGAAAATGCCTCATCGGTAAAGTCTTCGGCATCGTAATCCAGGTCAGTGGCAAATGCATCATCATGTTTTATGAGCAACCATTGTTCTTTTTTATTCATGGAGGAAGAACGCACCAAGGTAAAATTTCCCTTGAGTTTGCTGCCGTGAAAGATGATTTTTAGCTTCCCAGTGTTATAGTCTGAAGACAGGGAATTTTGTGGGTGTAAATTTTTGTAGTTCCCCTCATCCCAAATGGTCATTTTTCCTGCGCCATAATTGCCTTTTGGAATGACCCCTTCAAAGCTTAAGTAAGCAATGGGGTGGTCTTCGGTTTGTACTGCCAGACGCTTGTCTCGGGGATTCATGGAAGGTCCTTTAGGGACTGCCCAGCTTTTGAGAACTCCATCCATTTCTAAACGCAGGTCGTAATGTAAATGACTGGCACGATGTCTTTGGATGACAAACCTGGATTGGTTGCTTTTTTCAAGCACATCTTTAGGTTCAGGTGTGTCTTTAAAACTTCGCTTTTGTCGGTACGCTTTGAGTCCCATTTAGGAGGCCATCTTTTTTCGTTGGTCAAGACTTGCCTTAAGCTTTGCCATCAAATCTTTGGCAACAGTAGGTTCACTTTTCACTTTTTCTACCTTGATTTTTTTACCGGTAGATTTAGATTCTATGGTCTTCAACAGTTGTTCGTTATAGACATCCTTGTATTTCTCGAAATTGAACTTTTCAGTATAATTTTCAATAAGGGATTCCGCCATGGCAATTTCCTTATCAGAGGTTTTGGATTTTGGGATTTTTATTTCTTTTGTGTCTCGGATTTCTTCAGCGAAACGAATAACATGCAAAACGATTACATTTTTATACACACCAATCAGTGAGAGATTTTCTTTTTGACGCATGACAAAGGTTGCGACACCTAATTTGCCGGTTTTCTTTAATGCATCCCTTAACAAATTGTATGCTTTTCCCCCTTCCTTTTGCGGTTCGAGATAGTATGGGTTTTTAAAAAGCATATCCGCCACCTCGGTTTCTTCGACAAATTCTTCGATATCAATGGTTTTGCTTTTTTTTATGTTGGCATTTTCAAAATCCTCTTTTTCTAAAATGACATAGGCATCGTCTTTTTTATAGCCCTTCACAATGTCTTTATAAGCTACTTCCTCACCAGTATTTTCGTTGACCCGTTTGTACCTGATTCGGGCATGGTCATGTTTATCAAGCATGTCTAAATCGAGGGTACGCCCTTCTGATGCGGAATACATTTTTATGGGAATCGAGACAAGCCCAAAGCTGACGGTACCATTCCAAATTGATTTCATAATATTTTTTAGTTTTATACCAACTATTTGTCACATCCTTTCTAATTGGATAATTCACCCTAGTGGCATTAGGTTAATATTCTCCAATAGCCTGAATTCTTTGGATTACAATATTTCCAATCCTAACAGGGAATTCTCCTGCAAAAAACAATCCAACTCTTTTTAGAAATAACCATTTAATCAATAACTATGGTTTGTAACCCATGGTTTAGAGAAATATATAAGATACGATTTTGGTGGTATTATTTTTTTTAGGCAACAAAACTGATAAAATACCTACCAAGGTTGACCTACTAATTCTATTAACCAAAATTTCCGAAATCGGCTTGGCTAGTTAGGACTAGATCTTCTTTAAAACGTAAAATGAGACATTGGGATGGATGCAAAAAGTGATTTTTGTAACACAAAAAATAATTTATGGGGGAAAACCCGAAATAAGTCGCAAAAATCGTAGCTATCTCTCCTGTTGTTTTTTAAATATTGATCCTCCTAAAACGATTCAAAGTTATTCATTTTCACATTGCCATCTTTGTCAATTGTATAACCTTCGGGCTGGCCTTCCTTCCAAAGCATCTGAGGCAACATATCCAAAAGTGCTTTTCTATGATCGTCAATGACCTGCGTATTTCCCTCTTTATAGGCAATATTGTTCCATTCGTTTGGGTCGTTCTCGTGATCGTAGAGTTCTTCCAGGTTGATTTCAGGATAATAAATATAGCGGTACCGCATACTTCTCACAGCATGGCCTGTGACGGCCTCCTTTTTTTTGTAGGAGAATTTATAACTTGATATGACAGGTGAAGTTTTAGTATTTGGGTCCTTTAGTTGAGGTAAAAGGCTGTTCCCGTCCAAGTGTGTAGGCGCTTCAAATCCCGCTAGGTCTACCAGGGTAGGGTATAAATCCATTAAGCTAACTGGTTGTTCGCATATCTTTCCTGCTAGAGACATGCCAGGAGCAGAAATAAGTAAAGGTACTCTCGTAGACCTTTCCCAAAGGGTGAATTTTTCGATATTGTCTTTTTCTCCCATATGCATACCATGATCAGACCATAATACGACAATGGTATTGTCGGTATGTTCAGAGTTTTCATAGGCATCCAATACCCTTCCTACCATGGCGTCAGAGAAAGTGATGGAAGCTGCATAAGACTGGATTATTTTTTTCCATTGATCATTGTCCAATACCCATTTCATTATCCATCTTCGCCCATGGTCAAATGAATCTTCCAAGTCATCTTTTTTACGTTCTGGCAAAACGATGTCTTCCAGCGGATACATGTCGAAATATTTTTGGGGAACTTCCCAAGGGTCATGTGGCTTCCACATTCCCACGGCCAAGAAAAAAGGTTTGTCATGCTGCTGCCCGAGTTGGTACCTGGCCCAGTCTGCTACATGATAATCGGCCATTTTTTCATCAGGAACAGGAATGGCTCCCCAGGTCCACCAACTATTTGCTCCACCTCCAGGGCGGTTTTCATTGTCCACCTCTTCCGGATAGATGACCTCTTCGGGTGCACGGATCTGATAAGGGTGGGAAATATAAGGACTAGGGTAGTAAAAATCCCAGTTTGCTGGTTCTACCTGACTTGTAGCATCCCATGGTGGGGCCTGACTGTGGTAAATTTTTCCTGCCCCCAATGTTTTATAGCCATTTTTTTTGAAGAACTGTTCAAGAGTAGTTACCTTCTTTAGTGCTTCAAAATCCCGCCATTTAGGCCCGTCTCCCCAGTATACGTTTTCGGCCCCAGAACGGGCGTGATGTACTCCACTGAGGATAGCCGCTCTCGTTGGCGCACAAGCCGGAGCTGGAGTATGTGCATTGGTGAAAATCATTGAAGCTGCAGCCAGTCGGTCTATATTAGGGGTGTGAATTTTCATTCCCGTGTGGCCAGACAAAAAGCCAGCCCAGTCATTCATGTCATCCACCGCTAAAAACAAGATGTTTGGTTTCTCCTCAATTTGTTGCTGTGGAGGGTTGCAATTGCTGAGTAGCAGCAAAGTCAAGACGAATAGGGAAAAGCGGAATTTTAGTGGTAAACTGTTCATATGTGATGGAGGAGGATTATTAGTGGTACAAGAAGTTGCAATTAAAACACAGTGATGATCTGGTTATATGGCTGTATTAGATAATAGCTATGCTATTGTATGTTTTGGAGTGAAATAGGGTTTAGTTAAGGCTTTTTAAGCCTATAATCTTATTTTTTTTTTTTCACTTATGTGTTAAACCCGGATTATGTAATAGAATTCGTGATGAGTGTTGCAATCGCAAGAAAATCAGGCTGTTTGGAGATTTTAGCATAGCACCGCTATGGTGAAATCTCCAAACAGCAACGAAGTGGCTGATTTTAAAGCGATTTCAGCACATAATAGATTGTTTATTGCATATTTCGGGTTAAATTAGCAATAATTTTTTTATGCTGTGAAAATAAATTAATTAGTTCTAATCTGGATTTTAGTTCAAAGTCTACAAAGCTAAACCCCGGAGAGACTGTGCAGCCCACTAAAGAACAGGAATTCTTATTGATTACCTCTGCGCCAAACCAATAACCTCCTGGAACGATAAATTGAGGGACTTCCCCTTTAATTAAATCTCGTCCGATAAGGTGCTCTTCATGTATTCCTGATTCTGATATGGTGTGTAGTCTGATTGGAGAGCCGTCATAAAAATGCCAAATTTCGTCTTGTTTTATCCTATGGAAAGCGGAAAAATTATTTGAAGTCAGTAAAAAATAGATACAGGTTGAATAATTTCTATTGCCTTTATAATCATCCGGTAAACAGTCTTGTAGGATTTCACCGGAACTTCTATAAGTTTCTTTGAAATATCCTCCCTCAGGGTGTGGGGCCAAACCTAATACGTCAATTATTTTATTGATTGAATTTTCATGCATTTATAAATATACTAATTTTTTTAATTGCTTATTTAGCCGTGTTTTTTTAGAAAGATTTGTTGATTATAAATTTTTTATGCGTTACAATTTTGTTTCTTTAACTCGGGTTATGTAATAGGATTTCTCCGTCCTGACCAATGTCAGGGGTGATAGCCTGTCCCGTGTTTACGGGAAGTGTTGCAATCGCGAGACAATCGGTCGGTTTGGAGATTTTAGCATAGCACCGCTATGGTGAGATTGAAAACAGCAACGAAGTGACTGATTTTGAAGCGATTTCAGCAAGTAATAGATTGTCTATTGCATATTTCGGGTTTAAAGGGTTTCCCCAGTTAACGTTTTCAAACCATGAATAGGTTATTTACGCTCAAATGGTGATTTAGAGCTGGCTTAAAACATAAAAGGTGGCTAAAGTATCAGGAGTTAAACTCTTAATACATTAGCCACCCATTCAAATGGTTCTCCTATGTAGTGAATCAATAAGCCACTGGTTCAGCTACAGTATATTCGCTCGTTTCGGTAAAGGTTCGACCAAACATGTCCTTGGCCCTTACAGTGATTTTATGTTTGCCTACCGATAATTTGGTATCTATACTGCCTCTCCAAAGGTGGGTGGCATTAACTGGGTTGGATGGTCTTCTTCCTGGTTCTAATTCTTCCATCAGATCCCATTCCATTACAGCCGCTGCATAGGAAGGGTCAGGGGCTTCCACCCAGTTCATTTTTTTCCAAGGACCGTTGTCAATTCTGTATTCAACTAGATCATTTTTATCTCCCATATAGAAGTTGGCAAAGATGCCTGAACCTGTGCCTCTGTTGTTGGCTACTACTTTAGGGTTAAAGATCTTTATTTGGTGTCCTTTAGGTGCTCCGATTACCTGATAATCGATTTTGTATTGGTTGTCTTCTATATGCAATAGGGCATATCCTTTTGGAGTGCCATCGCGCATGGTGGAAATGGGCACCCCGTCTTCATTTATCTTCCCGGAATACCAATCGCCAGAAGTGGTTCCTGCATTGTACTCATGAAAAGGATTACGACCTTTCCATCCGTCCTCTTCGGTGTAGAAATTATGGCGTTGCAAATGGGTATGTGCGGATAGGGCCAATACATTTTGGTAATCCTTCAATAGATCAAAAACTTTTTGTCGGTCACTGTTCCTGAAACCATTTTCATTGATGTGGAGAAAGGGGATATGAAAGGACAAAACAATCAATTTGTCTTTGTCTACATGCTTCAGGTTATTTTCTATAAAGTCCAACTGGGTTTTTGTAAAACCACCCCAATAGCCTTTGCTATCCCTGGGATCTGGATAAAGGATGTCATCTAAAATGATAAAGTGAGCATTTCCATGGTTGAAAGAATAAGTGGAAGGCCCAAATACCCTTTCAAAAGATTCATCAGAATGCTCGTCTATGGTGGCATCATAGTTCATGTCATGGTTGCCCATTACATTGTGCCAATGCCAACTTGTCCTTTTTAGGATCTCTACATATGGTGGATGTAAATCCAGGTCATCTCCTGCCAGATCCCCAAGACTGATACCAAAGCTGATATTACTTTCCATCTTTGCCTTATCTACTACTCCTTTAGCAAATTGATCCAATTCTGTAGTGTTATAAGGTTGTGGGTCACCAAAAATCATAGCAGTAAAATTTTTAGGCTCTTCGATTTTATGAAGGGCAAAATTTATTGATTTTGGGAGTTTACCTGTAGGTTCGGTTCCTTTGTATTTGAGTTCTGGGGATCCTTCGGGTTTGTGGATATAATAAAAATCAGGGAGTTGGTTTTCTCCAACAGGTACTTTAAAACCGCTAGGTTTAATAACAAAGATAATATTGTCGGACCCTACTGGTAAGGAGTATTTTCCTTTACTGTCTGTGAGTACCACTTCTTTTCCGTTGCTAACTCCCACTTCTGGAATGCCTTTTTCTCGGCGTTCTTTTTTTCCATTTTGATTACTGTCTTCATAGACATATCCTACTACATTGTTTTGTGCCAGTAGGCTAAAACTGAGACTGATGGCCCAGCAAAAGCTGATTAGTTTTTTCATGAGCTATTGTTTGTTTAAAATACCTGGGAAGAGGAATGACTGAACTATCCTACTTCCGGAATGAAAATCAAATATAGAGAATGCCCTAATCAAGGATTAGGGCAGCCTATTAAATAAAAGTTATTTTTCAAACACCCAGTATTAACAACCAGGTTAAATTGGGATATTGTTATCAGCGACTTCCTTTATTGTGAAACACAACCAAACCATCTTTTCCGGCCACCACAATGTCTTTCATTCCATTGCCATTTAAGTCAGCAACAGAGAAATACAGACCGGCCCCCTTGCCTTCTCCAAAAGGCCCATAGCTGATCACATTTTTGGTAAATGACTCTCCATTCCACTTGAAATAATACATTCCCATCCAATCATTCCCTCCGGGATCATTGCCATTGTGGGCACGGTAGCGTTTACCAGTAACCAGTTCCATTTCTCCATCGTTGTCTATGTCTACCCATTCCATGGTATGGTATTGGGATTGGTAGGGGTCGATGGCATGTTTTTTAAATGTTATGGTATTACCCTCTTTCACTTGTTCATACCAATGCAATCCATAATCATGGCCCTGACCAACAATGAAGTCATTCAAACCGTCTTTATTCACGTCAACCACAATGATCGGAACACTTGCACCACCTAGTTCAAAGTTTTTATGTAGTTTCCATGTTCCGTTTTTCAAATCTTTTGGTGCTTCTAGCCAGCCTTCAGGTATGATAAAATCTCCTCTTCCATCTCCATTTAGATCGCCAAAGCCTAGGCCATGACCGTGTTTTTCAGTTACTGGATGTTTTTCAAACTTTGCTGTTCCTTTGCCTGCTGCATTACGGATTAAAGTATAATAAGCCAGCGGTTGATTCGGAGTGTTGGGGACAATGTCCAGGTGACCGTCTCCATCTACATCCCAGGCTCGTGTGGTTTCTACATTGCCGGGATTGGCAATTTCATGAGCTGCCCATTCTTTATTATTACCCGGATTTTCCATCCAATAGAGGGTCTTACCAAACCATCCACCAGTGACATAGTCCATATTGCCATCGCCATTGACGTCCATAGGGATGGTAGAAAAATCATCGAAGTATTCACTTATCCGTTTTACCTGACCGATCAGTTGTCGTTTGGTAAATTCTGGGCCTTTGTACCAATAACTACCGGATACAATGTCCAGTTGTCCATCTCCATCTACATCGAAGACACCTGCCGATTCGGCCGTTTCCATAGCAATAAGTTGCTTTTCAAAAGTTATGGGCTTGGGATCATTGCTCAATCCTGCCAGTATAAGTGCGATATTAAGGGTTAGATTCATGCTTTAAAGATAAGCGTTTATCTATCACAACTATCCTGTACTGTCTAGTTTTCTAATATTCGAAAAAATAGATGTCCTTAAAGTTTTTACGAAAATTTGATTGGCTTTTAGTTTTAAAGGGTGAGGACTACGGATATTTTTTGCATTTTGATTGCAACATACCAATTTAGGGTGTTGATAAATATTGCCAATCCAAGCATTTCTAGCGTTTCCTCAATTGTGTATATTAGTCTATAACCAAAGCTTAGTCCATCGGTGTCAAGGGTATTATTTCCAATGGTTTCAAACACAATGGCGCCAAGTAAGAATACCCCAGCAGATAGGAGCATAGAGAAAAGCAATTTTCTATTCAGATGATTAAAGAAAGGGATATAAATAAGCACTATTCCTAGTAAAACCAAACCAAAGGCAAATAGAGAGACATAATAGAAAAAGGTGGAGGAATTGTATTTTTCTACTAAAAAGCCAAGTAAAAATTCATGAATAGAAACTGCTTCGTCCACCATTAAAAGAAAGAATAATAGCGTCATGCCAAGCCAACCAATGTATTTTTTACCACTTGTTTTCTTATAAATTGTGATGACCAACAATAAAATGGACGCGGTCAAAAACTGCAACGAAGAGAAGAATGAAGGGATATTTGCTTCTTGATTAAAATCAAAAAGCCGAATAATAAAAGATTCTAAAGTATTACTTCCATCATGATTTATAGCTAGGAAGATGCTTAAGAAATTTAAAAGTAGCAACAAGAATATTGCCACTAAAAAAGCTTTAAATAGCTTTTCAGTAGGAATGAAGAATTTCATTTGGGTGAAGATTAGCTTATTATAGGTAACGTAGGGTATTTGTTAATATAATAAAATATTCTTTCTTATCAAAAAATAGGCGATTTAGTCACAAAAAAACACGACCAATATATTATAAAATTGGTCGTGCCTATTTAAATTAATGCGCTAGAAGCCATTGGTTTATCCTAGGATTGAAGTCTTCAATATTTTCCCAATGGAAGGCATGCCCACTCCTAGGGTAGATGTATAAATCTGAATTTGGAAGGGCGTTCGCAACTTCTTTGGTCATCCAGACTGGTGTGAATTTGTCTTCTTCCCCCCCAATTACCAGCACAGCTTGCTTTATCTCAGGCAGCTGCTCAAGGGTATTGTGATGGATACAGGCTGCGGCTTGCCCTTCTAGGCCAATAAGTGGTTGTGGATTGCTGTCATTTTTGGCATTTTCTCGGTCTTCAAGCATGCCTTTATAGGTGGCTTCATCGTCAAAGGAAGCTTTCGAAAAAATCAGCAATTGAATATAACGGCTAAATTCTTCAGGTTTTAACCTGGCCTTGATGTCTACCATGTGCTTAAAGATATCCTTAGCGGTATTGTCACATCTAGCCCAAGGGCACATCAGCACCATTGACTTGACTAGGTTAGGGTGTCGGATAGCAAGTTCTTGGGCTATGATACTTCCCATGGATACTCCTGCCACCCTTACTTTTTCCAATCCAAGATGTGTCAATAATTCTGCACAGTCATCTGCCATCTGAGCAGAGCTGTAGGGGCCAGCTGGTTTGTCCGAAAGTCCCACACCGCGATTGTCTACGAGGATGCACCTGAATGATTTTTTCCAATGTTCCAGGTGTTTTTCCCATACTGCTCCCGGGGCAGTTATGCCCATGATGAGTAGTAAGGGATCTCCTTGTCCATGTTCCTCATAATAGAGGTTTATTCCATTGGTTTTAACGGTAGGCATGGGCTATTTCAAGTTTGGAACTAGCGATTCATGAACCCATTTTCCATCGTGAAGGGTTACGAAATCAGGATCTTTTAAAGCCTCCTGGCCTTCATCTTCACAAATGATCCAGCCGTCAAACTTTTCATCTTTAAGCCATTGGGTAATGCTTGTAAGTTCCACTTTGCCATTTCCCATCAAGGTGAATTCAGGATTTCCATCCCAATCTTTATAATGGACATGGTTGATCAGGGATTGGTATTCTTTCATCTTAGCCAAAGGATCCATGCCTGCATTGATTATATGTCCCACATCAGGACACCAACCGGTAACTTTAGGATCCAAAGATTCGAGAATGACTTTATAATCTTCTTCTGTCCTTGTAATGGAACTGTGTGGGGAATTGGGATGAAAGCTGCTGGTGACTCCTTGGTCTTTTGCCCTGGCAGATACGGTGTTTACTATGTCTACCAGGTTTTTTCTCCGCTGAATAAGTTCATGCCTTCCTGTAGGAATCTGTACGGTGCATAGTACCGACCCTGGAAAACGGGACAACAATTTGATGGCTTCATCAGCAATCTTTTTTTCCTCCTCAGTTTCTTTGCTGCCGTTCCAGTCCAATGCCAAAGCTACTGCTGCCAATGAAATGTTTTGTTCTTTTAACTTTGCCTCTAGCTGGTCGGCATCTGCCAGTGGACCCATCCAGGTAAAAATTGGCTGGATGCCAGTAAATCCTGCTTCGGAGATCACTTCTATCATATGGCCTAGCTGGCCCTTGTAGGTTTCTCCATTTTTACTCATAAACCATGTGTACACTTCTGCGCCAAAGCGAAAGGGTAGTTCAGACATAATATAGGGGTTTTTGGTTATTGTTTTTATTAGTGCAAAATAATATAAGGGGAAAAGGCTTAAAGCCCATGTTTCTCTCCCATGGATTTAATGAATTTGTAACCATTTTCAGCCATTTCCCAAGGCTCGGAAAAATCCCTCCATACGCCAATAGAATTAGCAAAGTCAGGGTCATTTCTAGTGAACCCTTCTATGGTAAGCCAACCTTTAAACTTTATCTCAGCCAGGGTTGCGAAGGTGTCATCCCAAGGAACGTGACCGGACCCCGGGGTTCCCCTGTCATTTTCGCTGATATGTACATGGCCCAATACCGGAGCAATTTTCCTTATGGCATCGCCTAGGTTTTTTTCTTCAATATTGGCATGGTGGGTATCGAACATGGCCTGAACGTTGGGATGATTCGTCTTGGTAATCAAATGCAACAACTGATCCATGGTGTTACACAGGTAACATTCAAATCGATTCAAGGCTTCCGGTGTAAGTATTATACCGGCTTGCTTGGCATATTCACCAGCTTGGTATAGGATTTCAGCACTTCTGCTGTATTCATCCTCTGTTGGAGATCTCTGGGCAAAAGTAGAAAAGGCAGAGTGAAAAGGACCACAAATAATTTTTGCGCCCAAATCATGAGAACGATCGATGGTCCATTTCATTTTGTCAAGGGCTTTGGCTCTTACTTTTGGATCGGGATCGATAGGGTTTTCATCCGGGCCCATTACGAAAACGGTACTGCTTTCAAGTCCTAGCCCTTGAGTGAAATCGCCAATTTCTTTGTAGGCTTTTTCATCCGGTGCTCCTACAAAAAACTCCACTCCGTCGTAGCCAATGGTTTTTAGTCTTTCGATAATAGGCTTTAATTCGTCAGAAACTGCAGCTGACCAAGCCAAGACATTAAATCCAATCTTATTCATTATCTATTGTTATTTATGCTTTGAAAATTATTCGAAATCAGTGACTTTCATTCCACGTCGGAAATTGTCAAAACCAAACATGGTGGGCGCATAATCTCCAACAATATCCACATTGGCTTTTTCAGGTATTTTGTTTTCCATGTTGAGTCCCCAGTAACTCGCGTTCACAATTAATCGGCGTAAGTCCTCACTTTGCAAGTCAATGGAAGCACCCAGTGTGCTGGCAAATACTTTTCCTTTTTTCCCACCTTCTATTTGGTAACTTTTTGTCCATACCACAGGCATTAGCGATTTTTTCCAGTTGATGGGTGCTTCTGCATTCATTCCGGCTGTAGATGCTCCATGGATCAATACCTCTGCATCTTCACCTAAGGAAGTAACTGTATAAACATCTGAAGCAGCCCAGATATCTGCCACTCCATTTAATAGTGGGTTTTTAGCGGAAACTTGGATGCCATCTAAAAGGGCACGTGTGCCTTCTACCGCATGGTGTCCGTGGTGAGCCACCCAGGTTTCACCCAATATTTTTTTACCAAAACCTTTTTCCCAGCCCGGTACTTTACTTTGCCAATGGTACTTTGCATAAGGACTCTTATTGTCTTTACTATAAGCGAAAGCATGAGTGGATGTTCGCAAAGCAATCAAAGGTTTGCCGGATTTAAGGTAAGCGTCAAAATATTTCATTTGCTCGTCAGGGAGTTCCCTGAAACGCAAAAGTATAATGACTAAATCAGCCTCTTCAAGGTGTTCCATTCCAGGGATGTTGGTCTTATAGTTTGGGACAACTTGGTTGTTTTCAGGGTTAATGGCAAAAAGAACAGTGGTGTTAAAACCATGGTGTTTGGAAAGTATTTTAGCCAACATTGGCAGTCCTTCCTCAGACCTGTATTCATCATCGCCACTTATTAGAACGACGTTTTTTCCTTGTCCAGCGCCATTTTCTCCTTTAAACTGTAACAGAAGTTTGTCCCCCTGAGCAAATGTCAAACTTGCTGACAAAATAAAGGTAAAAATAAAGAGGGTAGCTACTTTGAGGCTATTGCTTTTAAATTGGTTTTTTGTATTCATTTATATTAGGTGTTATTTCAAGAATTAAAGTAAGAAAATTGTTTGGAAGAATCCTTCATTTATTCAAATAGATACAGGTAATCTGGGATAAAAGGAGCGAAAAGCACAATTGATTTCATTTTTTTTCTATTTCCCTTCCAAAGATGGCCCTAAAAGGAATTAATAGGTTTATAATTTGTACGCATTATACCTTTGCACGAGAGAATTCATTTTTTATTTATTCCAACAAAATCTCCCAGCCTTAACTTTGAGTCAAAGATTTCAAAGATAGGTGTTCTTATCCAGTTGTCGTAGGCCAAATCTCCTACTGAGTTAGCTGCCTAAGGCTGGATTTCTCCTTTACCTATGAGTCTGATAAAGTAAAACAGCAAACATTACTCCTAAAGAGCATATTTGGTTGAGTTAAACTTTCCTGACTGCAGTTAATTAACGCAATGGTAAGTTTATAATGTTAATTGTATTTACCCTATGGGTTTTCCATATTTACTGTGTGATTGAAATTTAAATTGATTTTTAAATGTATTATCTATTATTATCTTAGGGTTAAAATTAAAAATTAATAGCTATGTCTTTTAGAAAGCAGTCTTCATGGATGCTGGCAATGGTGCTGGTTTTGTTATTTTCTTGTCGTTCATCAGACCAGAAAGAAATGGAGGAAGAAGAAGTGTATCTTTTTTCCTATTTCACTGGAAATGGTGAAGATGGGTTGCATCTCGCCTATTCTAAAGATGGCTATACTTTCAAAGCCATGAATGATGGGGCTTCTTTATTGACACCTAAAGTAGGTGAAGATAAGCTAATGCGGGACCCTTGTATAATTAAAGGCGATGATGGGCTGTTTCATATGGTTTGGACGGTTAGTTGGAAAGAGAAAGGGATAGGTTATGCTTATTCCGAAGACTTGATCAACTGGTCAGAGCAACAGTTTATACCGGTAATGGCCCATGAACCGAATGCCCGCAATACCTGGGCGCCCGAGGTTTTTTATGATGATGAGGAAGAGTTGTACCTTATCTATTGGTCCACCACCATAACTGGTCTTTATCCTGAGACACAATCTCAAGAGGACAATGCCTACAATCACAGGCAATATTATGTGACGACAAAAGATTTTAGGACTTTTTCAGAAACCAAGTTGTTCTACGAGCCAGGCTTTAATGTGATTGATGGTACCATTCAGAAACATGAGGATAAATATTATCTTTTCGTGAAGGACGAAACCAGAGAGCCAGCCAAGAAGAATATTCGCATAGCTGTAAGTGATTCGCTTACTAGCGGCTATGGGGATGCAGGCGAGCCCATTACTGGGGATTACTGGGCTGAAGGTCCTACGGTTACGAAAGTTGGTGATCAATGGGTGGTCTATTTCGATAAATATACAGAACACAGTATGGGAGCAGTGATGTCCTCAGATTTAAAAAACTGGACGGATATTTCTGAGAAAATCAGTTTTCCGGAAGGCACCAGGCATGGCACAGTATTTAAGGTAGATGCGTCTTTTTTGGATGAATTGTTGCTGAAGATGAAGTAATATTATGAATTTTAGATTAGTAAATTTTTAGAAATAAACTTAAAATAAAGCTTTACTTCAAAGATTTTATTGTGAGGTTCAATTCCATATGAAATAGTATTTACTGATGAGCAAAGAGGAATAGATGATACCATTTCTAACAAAATGTTTTCAAGATCCTGTTGCTTGACTCCCTTATCTTCAATGAGGACTTTAGAATGATTTGTTCTGCTTTTTGTTCTCCATCGTTTTCGATATGTTGGATTTCTTGTATTAACTTTAGTGTTGATTTTTCACCAATTTCAAATCCAGGTTGGTAGACTGAACTTAATTGAGGTCTTGTAATTTCACACATTTCAGAATCACTAAAACCAATAATGCAAACTTTTTCAGGGACTTTAATCCCATTATCTTGGCAGGCACCCAGTGCTCCGATAGATAAAATGTCACTGACACCAAAGATTGCGTCAAAAAGCTGGCCTTCTTTAATCACTTTTTCTACTAGATGGTAGGCTTCAGGTCTTGTTATGTGAGGACAGCTCTTAATATTAGAAGAGTCTAGAGGAATGTTGTATTTTTCTAGGGCATCTTTATAACCATTAAAGCGCTCTATTGTATTAAGAGGATCCTTCGGTCCTTTGAGAAAAAGGATGTTTGAGCAGCCCTGATGAATCAGATGTTCGGTGGCTTGAAAAGCACCTTCCCTATCGTTAATAATGACATGGCTTATCGTATCTGTGTCGAGTACTTTGTCAAACAATACTAATGGTATATTGAACTCTTCAAAGATTTTAAAATGATCAAAAGATTTGGTTTCATCCGAAAGGCAAACCAATAACCCATCAACATGGGATGAAAATAGCAATTTTGCGTGTTTTTTTTCGAGTTTTAGTTGTTCTTGGGATTGAGTGAGTAGTACTGAATATCCATGGTTTTCGGCAGTTTGCATTATTCCCTTAATAACACTGGAGAAGAAAAAGTGCACGACTTCAGGAATGATTACTCCTATAATATTTGATTTGTTTTTGCGCAGGTTGAGTGCCAGGTTGTTGGGGATATAATGAAGTTCATCTACAAGCTTTAGTACTGCCGTTTTTGTCTCCTTACTGATATCAGGATAATCTTTTAATGCTCAGGAAACAGTAGGTACAGAAACGCCTAATTTGGAGGCTATTGTCTTTAAAGTTACACGTATTTTAGGCATAATTTTGGAGTTATTTGTTGAAAGGATTTATGTCAGATTAGGTGTTTTTAATTTAGAATTATTATAAATTAAAAATAATTTTTAAACGAAATCGGTTACGTAATCGGTTACGTAATATTACATATTTTATAGCTATTGACTATTAACCGAATGTTTTTCATGTTTGGGGCATAAATAATATTTGGCCAGAGTATTATTCACTTATCAGTTTGATAAATAATTCAAGTCAATTACTTAAATAATGACCCAATCATGACAATTATTCAAAATAATATTAAAAGAACATTTATCATCGCCATAGGAGCATTAATTTTTTTTATAAATGATTTTAATGCCTTTGCTCAGATATCAACCAAGCTATCTGGAACCATTACAGATCAGCAAACCGGGGAAGCTATTATTGGCGCCCTTGTAAGTTTGGAAGGCACTTCTCTTGGAGCAATTTCAGACTTTGATGGGAAATATAATTTGGAAACAAATTTAGAAGGGGAGCATATCTTGAAGGTTTCTTTTTTAGGGTTTTCAACTATTGAGGAACCTGTAGTTTTAGGACAAGGTGATATTTCCAGAGATTTCCAGATGAGTGCGGACCTTGTTGGTTTGGATGTAGTCATAGTAACAGGAAATACAGATCCCAAAACCGCCATTGAATCAAGTATTTCTGTGAGTTCTATAAGGACAGACCAATTTAATCAGGCAGCACCCAGATCCACTGCAGAAATTTTCAGAAATTTACCTGGAGTGAAAACAGAGGCAACAGGAGGAGAAGGAAATGCAAATATTACTGTCCGAGGAATACCTATTGCTACAGGAGGTGCTAAATTCTTGCAATTGCATGAAGACGGACTTCCAGTGATGCAGTTTGGAGATATTTCGTTTGGGAATGCTGATATATTTTTAAGGGCAGATAATACGATTGATAGAATTGAAGCTTTAAGGGGAGGTTCTGCATCAGTACTCTCAAGTAATTCTCCTGCAGGTGTCATCAACTTTATTAGTAAATCAGGTAAAGTTGAAGGAGGTTCTGTTGGAACCACAGTAGGGATGGACTATAATACTTTTAGGACTGATTTCGAATATGGTGCTCCAATTGGAGAAGACATGAACTTCCACATTGGAGGGTTTTGGAGACAAGGAGAAGGCCCTAGGGATGCAGGATACAATGCAAATTCAGGGGGGCAAATTAAAGCTAATTTGACCAAGAAATTTGATAAAGGTTTTGTTAGACTGTATTTCAAGCATCTCAATGACAGGTCTATTGGGTATCTTCCGATGCCTGTTCAGGTAACAGGGTCAAATAGCTCTCCTGTATTAGGGAATGTGAATAATTTCAACGCCTTAAGTGGAACTCCTCATTCACCCTATTTAATGACCAACTTGAGTATGGGAGCAGATGGAAACTTAAGGAGAAGTAGTATTCAGGAAGGTATGAATCCTATATCCACTGCGATTGGCGGAGAGTTTAACTTTTACCTAGGTAATGATTGGTCTATCGTCAATAAATTCAGACAGCAATTTAATACAGGGCGTTTTGTGTCCCCTTTTCCTTCAGAAGTGACTGATGCCCAGTCGATGGCTAACTCAATTGGAGGTGATAATTCGGTCTTAAGTTATGCTAATGGCCCAAATGCAGGAAATATAATAAGTAATCCATCCGCATTAAACGGCAATGGACTGGCTATGAGAATACACCTTTTTGATGTGGACTTCAATAATTTCAATAACTTTTCCAATGATTTACAACTGTCAAAGGAAATGGATAATGTCAATTTTACTTTTGGTTTTTTTAAAGGTATCCAACATATCAATATGTCTTGGTTGTGGAATTCATACTTGATGGAAGTTAACTCCACCAATGCAGCTTTACTAGACGTTTCGAGTGCAGATGGTAATACTACTTATACTGAAAATGGACTTACCGCTTATGGGGTTCCTTTCTGGGATAATTGCTGTACTAGAAATTATGATGCAGTTTATGACGTGAATGCACCTTACATAAATACCAGTTTTGAATTCGGTGAGCTATCTCTTGATGCGGGTTTGAGGTATGATTATGGTAGCGCTTTTGGTACTTATGCAGGCGCTGTACAATCTGCTATAGATATGAATCGAGATGGGATGATTTCAGTGCCTGAGCAAAGTGTATCTTCCGTGGATAATGCAAATGCAAACCCAATTAATTACGATTGGAGTTACCTTTCTTACTCTTTGGGTTTGAATTACAAAATCTCAGATAGTCAGGCAACTTTTGCAAGATATAGCCGTGGTGGTAGGGCTAATGCTGATAGGTTATTATTTGGCCCGGGAATAGCTGCTGACGGATCTGCTGTAGGTGGATTAAATTCTGATATGGTTACGCAAATGGAAGCTGGTTTTAAATATAAATCACCTAAAATAGGTGTTTTCGGAACAGCCTTTTATTCAAATCTCGAGGAACAAAATTTTGAAGCAACTACTCAACAGTTCTTTGACAGAGAGTATACAGCCTTAGGACTAGAACTTGAAACAGCAGCACGATTTGGGAAATTTGATGTGAGAGGAAGTGTTACTTGGACAAAGGCTGAAATCTCTAAAGATAAATTAAATCCTGAAATAGAGGGGAATACTCCAAGGAGGCAGGCAGATTTTATTTATTACCTAACGCCATCTTATAATTTTAAAAAGGGTACTGTAGGGTTTAACCTAATAGGTACTACCGATATGTATGCTCAGGATAATAACGATTTGGTAATGCCGGGATATACTCAAGTGAATGCTTTTGCTTACTATGATATAGTAGAGGGGCTTTCGATTGGTGTTAACTCCAATAACTTGTTTAATGCATTTGGATTGACAGAGTCAGAGGAAGGTTCCATTACAAACGGAGCTACAAATGTGATAAGGGCTAGATCTATCAATGGTCGTACAACCTCTATTACACTTAAGTTTAAATTTTAGGCATATGATTGGGGGGGGTGGTCAGAAATGACTGCCCTTTTCAATTTAATGAATTAGATCGTGAAAAACCAGATACAACTAATAACCTATGCCAATAGGCTTGGAGACAATGGATTAAAAGGAATCCATAAATTAATTAAGAACGAATTTAAGGATGCATTTGGAGGGATTCATTTATTGCCTTTTTATTTCCCTATTGACGGTGTAGATGCTGGGTATGACCCAATTGATCATACAAGGGTAGACGAGAGGATAGGTTCATGGACGGATGTTTCCAAAATGAGTACAGATTTTGATATATTGGCAGACATTATAGTAAACCACGTTTCTGCTCAATCTAAGGAGTTTAAGGATGTGGAAGAAAAAGGTGTTGATTCCCCATTTTTTGATTTATTCCTGACCAAAGAAAAAGTATTCTCTGAGGGGGCTTCGGTAGAGGATATTGAGGCTATTTACAGGCCCAGACCCAGTATACCATTTACGAAAAAAACAATTGCAAATGGGGAATCAATAAATTTATGGACTACTTTTACAAGTAACCAGTTGGATATAGATGTTTTGCATCCATTGGGTGAGGCCTACCTGAATTCCATACTTGAAAAATTTAGTCAGGCAGGCATTAAGATGATTAGATTGGATGCAGCTGGATATGCAATTAAGAAGGCAGGTACTTCTTGTTTCATGCTTCCAGAAACCTATAAGTTTCTCGATAAATTTGCAGGGAAAGCAAAGCGTTTAGGAATGGAAGTTTTGGTTGAAATTCATTCTTATTATCGAGAACAGATTAAGATTGCACAGAAAGTTGACTTTGTCTATGATTTTGCCTTGCCCCCTTTAGTGCTTCATAGTATAAGAAGTAGAAGATTTACGGAGTTAAAGAACTGGCTGGAAATAAGTCCGAGGAATTGTGTGACAGTATTGGATACACATGATGGTATAGGAGTGATAGATGTTACAGGGAGTAATGGTAACCTAGGTTTACTAACTGATGAAGATGTGGACCTTTTAGTTCAGAGTATTCATAAAAATGCCAATGGGCAGAGCCTTGAAGCAACTGGAGAAGCAGCATCTAACCTTGATCTTTATCAGGTCAATTGTTCCTTTTATGATGCCCTTGGTAAAAATGATCAGGATTACCTGATAGCCAGGGCTATTCAATTTTTCTGCCCAGGTATACCTCAGGTGTATTATGTGGGATTGCTTGCAGGAGAAAATGACATGGAGCTGCTCAGAAAAACTAATGTAGGGCGTGATATTAATAGGCACTATTATGAAAATGAGGAAATAAAGATGGCTTTGGAAAGGGATGTAGTTAAATCCCTTATAAAGTTAATGAAGTTCAGGAACAATCATCCTTCATTTGAAGGCGATTTTATTATTGAAAAAAGTGATTCCGATGCACTTATTCTAACATGGGTCAAGGATGAGTTTAAATCAACACTTAATGTTGATTTTGAGGAGAATATTTTAAGAATAAGTTATTCAGATAGTACGGGAAATTCCATGCTTCAACTATTCTAGAAAAATCAATGACCAATAAATTCAAACTATCGTTTTGGCAGATTTGGAACATGAATCTGGGTTTTTTCGGAATCCAGTTTAGCTTCGGACTTCAACAAACTGCAGTTAACCCTATTTTTTCATTTTTAGGAGCAGACCATGCTCAACTTCCATTATTGAATTTGGCAGGTCCTGTAACGGGACTGATCATCCAACCTATAATAGGGGCCATTTCTGACAAGACCTGGGTGCCAGGCTGGGGGAGAAGAAAGCCTTTTTTTATGATAGGTGCGATTATAGCAAGCCTTAGTTTGTTTGCTTTCCCTTACAGTTCAGAACTTTGGTTTGCCGTAGGCTTACTTTGGATACTTGATGTGGGAAACAATACTGCTATGGAACCTTACAGGGCGTTAGTGGCGGATAAGTTACCTGAGGAGCAACTGACTTATGGTTTTCAGATGCAAAGCCTTTTCGTAGGGGCAGGAATTACTATCGCCAACTTTTCCATATTTCTGTTTCAGGACTGGTTTTCTCACCATGATATAGCTTCAGAAATTTGTGACCCTACCTCCGCTATGGTTTCAGGAATTCCAACTTGGGTTTATTATTCTTTCTTTCTAGGGGCAGTTGCTTCAATGGGTACCATTCTTTGGTCAGTAATCAAGACCCCTGAAATCCCGCCCTCTGAAAAAGAGCTGGAGATATTGAAACGCAACAATGACATACCTTTTTTAAAAAAAGCAACTGCTCCTATTTTAGAGATTATGGGGGCAATAGCCGATATGCCCAAATTGTTAAAAACCTTGTCTGTAGTCTATCTATTTCAGTGGTATGCCTTGTTTATCTACTGGCAATTCATTACACCGATGTTGAGAACCTCCATATATGGAATTAGCAATAATGATATATTAAAATTTGAGACGATTAAAGCGCTGTGCATGAGTGGCTCGGTGGTAAGTCCGGCTGATTTAGAATTTGCTGAAGGCATACAACGTTTGTCTGAACAGGCATTATCCCAAACAGGCTTAATGAACGGGACTTATAATTTGGTTACCATGATTGTTGCATTGGCTCTAGTACCACTTGCTGCCAAGTTCGGTAATAAGTTAGTATATGTGTCTAGTCTTTTTCTAACAGGAATTGCAATGTTAGTACTTCCTTTTATTCATGATGAAATTCTATTGCTTCTTCCCATGATTTTATTGGGGATCGGATGGGCGACCATAATGGGCGTCCCTTATTCCATTGTCTCCAAAGTTATTCCAAATGAAAGACGAGGAGTATACATGGGGATTGTAAACATGATGATAGTGGTGCCTATGTTTATTCAAACTATAACCTTTGGTCCTATTATTCAAAATTTGCTAAATGACAACCCTGTTAATGCGATCCTTTTTGCTGGAGGTTCATTTATGGTGGCAGGTGTATTGGCTATGCGTTTAAATACTTCAGAAAGTAATATATGAAAAATCTTTTTTTAATTATAGTAATTGTAATTAGCCTTGGATGCAAGCATCAGGCGGGGAATAAAATAACCATTTACGGAAGTGAAAAATGCAATCATTGTATTCAACTCAAGGATGACTTAGACAGTGCTGGAATGCAATATACTTTCTATGATCTAGATGTAAACCGGGAAAAAGAATTGGAGATGATTGATAAATTAAAGAAATATAAAATTCGAGGCAATGTTTCCATCCCTGTCCTTGACCTAAATGGTAAACAATTAATTATAGGGGCAGATTTTAAGAAGTTGCAAAGGGTATTAAAATCAATAAAATAAGCCTGTCTCATGTTTACGGGAAGTGTGGTAATCGCAAGAAAATCAGAAATAAAAAGTAGAAATCCACTCAAAGATTAGGATAACCTATTCTTTATTAATAGGTTGGTGATAAGACTGAGTTGGGAGAAAATCTTCTGGCGTCTATTTTTAACTTCTAAATCATTAACATATGAGTGCAATTTCATCTCGTGAACGGAGGCAATTTAGTATGCCGAAAAGTTATTTGAGGCGTAGAAGGTTTTTTGCATCAATGGTGGTTAGTTTGCCAGGTATGGTAAGGCCTAGGCTTAAAGGCTTGTTTCGTTTATTGAAGTATGGGTTGATTTCTAAGCGGGATAAGGCAATTTAAATCCTCTCTAAAAAACTTCTATATTCTTCTTGTAAACTTAATCAAAAAAATAGGCTTTATTTTGAGGTGTTGCTGGCAGTTATACCTTTGAAGGTTTTGCTGCAGTATCCCCGTTAATTTGGAGAAATGGTTTGGATGCGTATTTCTGCCTAGGCACTCTGACTTTAAAGGTTAAATCTGTTTCTGCTGCCTAATTATTTTTTAGCCCATTTGTGTTTTAGGTACTGAAAGAAAGATGGGCCTTTATCAACTTGGGGAAAATCGTCTCCTAATAAATAGCCATAAGGTTGAAGCGAGGGAATCTTATCGAGGGTGATTTTTAAAATTCCAACCAAGGGGATGAATAGCACCATTCCAGAAATTCCCCATACCGCTCCACCAATCAGTACAGCCAATACAACAGCCAACACATTGACTTTGACTTTAGCGCCAACTACCAAAGGCGTGATTAAGTTGTTTTCGATAAGTTGAATTCCCCAAAGTACAGCAAGGGTAAGGATTGGTGCAAGAACTGTGTCAGAGGTAAGGAAAACGTAGAAAATGACTAGAACAGAACTAATGGCCACACCTATATAAGGTATAAGGTTTAATATTGCTATAAACAGGGCAAACAATAAATAATATTTGACGCCAAAAAAGTAAAAATACAGACCGGACAATAGCGCTACAAATAGGGTGACTTTTACCATACCTATCAGATAAGCGTGAATAACCCTACCAACATCACCTACCCATTTTAATATGGCCTCATTTCTTTTGGAAGATACCTTAAGTAAGAAAGCCACAAAAAAATCTCTGTAGTAAAGTAGTAAAAAAATATACAAGGGAATTATTCCGATTAATGTAATCGACTTGCCTGTGTTAAAAAGCGTTTCATTTAGATTCCCATCGGCAAACCATTTGATAGATTGCCACTCTTCTTTGTCTAAAAAACTATTTATGCCAATACTGGATTCTAATTCAGACCAATACTTATTCGTTTTTTCATGCAATAGGGTATTTATTTCAGGAATGTCAGAGAGCAAAAGTACCATTTGATTAATCAGAATATAAATAACTGCTCCCACTAAAGCAGTTACAAATACAATACTGACAGCAATAGCAAAAGACCTGGGTAGAAAAAAGGACTCTAGTTTTTTGCAAACAGGATACAAAGCAAAAGCGAAAAAGATACCCCAAACCAAAGGAACCAATATAAAGGCACCTATATTTAACAACCATAGCAATAAGGAAATGGAGATTAGAGAATACGCTAAATGCTGTATTGGTAGAAGTTTGGCTGTAGACATAGAAAAGCAATTGAATGGAGCAATAAAAATAAGAATTAGTAAAACAGTAAACCAGTAATTCATTTCTAAATGCAGAGGTGCTTGGTTTTCACTATTTTAATAACTATTTCATAAAAATTTGCGTATTACTGGTGATTGATGTAATATTGTAGGATCGAAAAGCAGAAGATTGCCACCCTGGCAGTTTCAGAATTGTCTGTATACCTTTTTATACTTATCAAGATACATACCATTTTATCATTTACACAGTCTAGAATTACATTCACGCGTTTTTTATGTATAACATAGAAGAATTAAGAATCAGGCTACTGTCTGAATTAAAAGAGATAGCAGAGGAGTTGGGGGTAAAAAATTTTAAATCTTTAAAAAAGGAAGATTTGGTTTATGCCATTTTGGACCAACAAGCTATCACCCCTGAGAAATCCCTACCTAGGAAAAAACCATCTAAAGTGGAAGTGGAGATAGAGGCGGATCAAGATATAAAAACACCAAATACCGATATAAAAGAAAGTAAACCGGTAAGCGAAGAAAAGCCAAAGTTTAAAAGGCAAAATGTCACCAAAATTCAGAACGACAGTGCTGAAGGAGTGGATAAAGACATTAAACCTTCCCGACCTGTTAAGGCTAAAGAAAGACCAATCAAGTCTGACGATAGACCTTCCAAACAAGAGGACAGACCTTCTAAATCAGAAGATAGACCTAGCAAACCTGATTCAAAAAAATCAGAAGGTGTAGATAAATCCAACAAGGAGAAGGTAGCGAATAAAAGACCAACTGAAGTTTCTAAAGAGGATGAAAATAAGGGAAGAAGTTTTAGGCCAAGGAGAAGAGCTGTAGTAGACGTTGAAGAAACTAAAACAAGCCAAGATACTAGCAATTCCTCAAATTCTGAACCTGAGTCTACGAGGCGGAAGCCAGCCAAAGAAACCTCAGAAGATCAACCAACTCAAGAGAAAGCTTATTCCCCTAAAAGAAAGCCTTCGGTAACTATTAAAGATTTTGATGGTATTATAGAGAACTCAGGTGTTCTCGAGATAATGTCTGATGGATATGGATTTTTACGTTCTTTGGATTATAACTATCTGGCTTCTCCAGATGATATATACGTATCTCCTTCACAGATAAAACTTTTTGGCCTGAAAACAGGTGACAATATTCAAGGTCAGATTAGACCTCCTAAAGAAGGCGAGAAGTATTTTGCCTTACTAAAAGTAGGGACGGTCAATGGAAAGACTACAGATGAAATAAGAGATAGAATCCCATTTGAATACCTTACACCATTGTTTCCAGAGGAACGATTGAGGTTGACAACCACACATGATAATTTGTCTACACGTATTGTAGATCTATTTGCTCCAATAGGAAAAGGACAAAGAGGCATGATAGTGGCCCAGCCAAAGACTGGTAAAACGGTGCTTTTACAAAGAATTGCCAACGCAATTGCTGAAAATCACCCTGAGGTTCATTTGATGATTCTTTTAATTGACGAAAGACCGGAAGAAGTGACAGACATGGCACGTTCTGTAAAAGCAGAAGTGATCTCTTCTACTTTTGATGAACAAGCTGAAAGACACGTAAAAGTAGCTGCATTGGTTTTAGAGAAAGCAAAGAGAATGGTGGAGTGTGGACACGATGTGGTTATATTGCTTGACTCAATTACCAGACTTGCAAGAGCTCACAATACAGTAGTGCCTTCTTCAGGAAAAATATTATCCGGTGGTGTTGATGCCAATGCCCTACATAAGCCAAAACGTTTCTTTGGAGCAGCGAGGAATGTGGAGAATGGTGGTTCACTTACCATTATTGCTACGGCACTTGTTGAAACTGGTTCTAAAATGGATGAAGTGATCTTTGAAGAATTCAAAGGTACTGGTAATATGGAGCTATCTCTAGATAGAAAACTTTCAAACAGAAGGATTTATCCAGCCATAGATGTTCCTGGTTCAGGTACAAGAAGAGAAGATCTTCTGATGGACAAAGAAGAGATGCAACGTGTATGGATACTTCGAAAAATCATGTCCGACATGACTTCTCAAGAAGCAATGGAATTCTTATTACAGAGGATGAAAGGTACAAGAGACAATGCAGAATTTTTAATTAGCATGAATAGTTAATCTATAAAGCTGTTAAGTTCTATCAAATATTTAAGGCCAATGGCCAAAAAGCAAAAACCCGTTTTATACGGGTTTTTGCTTTTTAAACCATAAAAAACACTTTTTGAATACAGATTTTTGATTTTCCTTTTTATTTAACCTTTGTTTTCTCGTGCTTTAACCCCAAAAATCCTGCGTTTATCGATTATTCCCCTAATCGGCGGGTTTTGAAGGTACTTTTATACTGTTAATTAAAACAAACAGCAATGAAAGTCCTTTTTAATTCTACTCAGTCATTTAACAGTTTTATTATTGTGATCTTCACGATTGCTATCGGGTTGGCTTCTGAAACTGCCTATTCTCAGGACTTTATAAGTACAAAGGACGGGGAGTGGAAATCGAATAATACATGGCAAAGTTCTACGAGCTGTTCTCAATGGAGCAACTTAAGTAACGGACAACCACCTATTTCTAAAAACTGGGGCTGTGAGGTAACTGTTGTTATTAATCATGAGGTTACATATAATGGGAATATTTCAGGTTTTGGTAGCGGAGTTTTTTCAAGTCTTGAGATTGGGCCAAATGGAAAATTAATTTTTGAAGATAATATCACTATAAACGGTGGAGGATCTGTACCAACAATAACCTTGGCTGAAGGTGCTGAGTTGGTAGTAAATGGAAAATTTGATATTGATAGAGCTGTGGAAATTGTAGTTCCTAACAATGCGAAAATGACTATTAATAATTTTGAAATAGGAGACAATAAGCCAGAAATAACCATTGAAGAAGGTGGAATGTTAGTGGTTAATGGAGAAACCCACGTAAAAAGTAGGAGTATTCTAAACATATTTGGACATTTTCAGACAGTTGATCTTAACTATTCATCAGGTGGAGAAATTAATATTGGTTCATCAGAGTTTTCGGGAGAAGCTGATGTTACTGGGAATATGCTTATTGGAAATGGTTCATTAAACATGTATAAAATGAGTACGCTAATGGTAGGAGGAACTTCTTCTACTGGAAGTAGCGGGTCAATCAATTTGAAGGACCATGCAAGTATCCGTTTAATTGGAGATGTTGATATGGGGTATGGTGGATCAATGACAGTAGAAGGCGATGCTGAATTTTCCTTTGAGTCGAATTATACTACGAGTGGAGGGGCTGATATCAAATTAAAAGACAAGTCAAGAGGAACAATACATGGTAATATTGGGATGACCAATGGTACAATAACTTTGGAAGACAATAGTGAGGTAATGGTAGGAGGAACGCTTGTAGCTAGCGGTGGTGCTAAGGTGAACGGGAAGGATGATGGCGCAATGTATGTTTGTGATTATCCTAACTCCACAAAAGAGACTACCTACCACATTAACCTTAAAGGGAATTCATTTTACGGAAGTGGATGTTTTGCACTACCAGTTGTATGGAAATCATTTGATGTAGAGGTTACCAATGACAATGCCTCTCAACTGGTTTGGGAAACGGCTTCTGAAGATGGTAACAGTCATTTTGAAGTTGAGCGTTCTATTGGTGGGATTGGCAACTTTGAAAAAATTACTGAAATCAATGCCTCAGGATGGACAAATGATGTAAGCAGGTATTCTTTTGAAGACAAGGAATTGAAGGAGTTGGTAGGTATGGTTTATTATAGGATCAGACAAGTTGATTTTGATGGTAATCAGATGGTAAGTGATGTGGTGTCTATCAAGGCTTCTGCTCAGGTTCCTAGCAGTGAACTAATAAAATGGTCTGCCTATCCAAACCCTACGGATGGATCATCTTTAAACATTAAATTGGTATCTGGAGATGTTACAGGAACCATTAATGTAAGGTTCTTACAGACTTCCTCTTCTTCAAGCTTTGAAGGTGAAGTAGGGATTGAGCTTGACCAATGGTTACAAACAGTGGTGAGCAATGCCAGTAGAGGAGTAGGTGTTTTGGAAGTTTTTTATCAAGGAGAAGCTTATAGAATGAAAATCATGAAGATTTAGTTTATCACCCATTTTTTTGGATGATTGTATTTAAATAAATTTTTTAAATTAAAAGTAGCTTTCCAATAGGAGGGCTACTTTTAATTTTACCCCAAATTGAAAAAGCGGTGACCTGCGATCTAAACCAATTCAATCATAAAGGGACACTCGAATTACAGTGGATTACTTTTAAAATGAATAAGGTTAGGTGCTTAGGTAGTATGCTATGCTCGGAGGTTGAAAAGGACATCTTATTGTGTTAAATTTAGGATTCTTTTTACCATTTGCGCAAACCCTCTCCTGCATGAAACCAATAGAAGTATTAAAAAAATATTACGGATACGATTCTTTTAGAGGTCATCAGGAATCGATTATTCGTCAAGTCCTTGAAATGAAAGATTGTATAGCGCTAATGCCCACAGGTGCTGGTAAATCTGTTTGCTATCAGGTTCCTGCAATGGTTTTACCAGGACTCACCCTAGTAGTTTCTCCCTTGATAGCTCTGATGAAGGATCAGGTAGATGCGATGAATGAAATTGGTATTCCTGCAGCATTTCTGAATTCCACCATGGATATCAGTGAGCAAAGACATGTTTCTGATCAGGCCATGAATGGTGGTATAAAGCTATTGTATGTAGCACCCGAGCGTCTTTTTTCTGGTGGCTATCCATTGGTTAATGCACTCAAGGAGATGAATCTTTCTTTGGTGGCTGTTGATGAGGCCCACTGTGTATCACAATGGGGGCATGACTTTAGACCTGAATATTTAAAGTTGGGGGCGCTAAGGAAAGCATTTCCAGAAACACCCTTTCTGGCTTTAACAGCTACTGCAGATAAGTTAACTAGACAAGACATTGCTAGCAGGCTTTCACTGAATAAGCCCGAATGGTTTATTTCCTCATTTGATCGGCCTAATATTACCTATAGAGTTGCCTTAAGGTCTGACGCTTTTGGTAAACTGGTTGATTTCCTTCACCTAAGGCCCAATGATTCTGGTATTGTCTATTGCCTGTCCAGGAAGTCTGTAGAAGCCACTGCTTCTAAACTAAATGCGAATGGCTTCTCAGCATTGCCATATCATGCAGGTTTAAGCAAAGATATTCGGCAAGAAAATCAAGAGAAGTTTATAAAGGATGAGGTTAAAATAATTGTAGCTACCATTGCCTTTGGGATGGGGATAGACAAGTCCAATGTCCGATTTGTAGTGCATACCAATATGCCTCAAAATATAGAGAGCTATTATCAAGAGACCGGTAGAGCGGGTAGGGATGGTTTGCCTGGAGAGGCATTGTTGTTCTATAGCTTAGGCGATAGTATCACACTGAGGAGAATGATAGAGAGTGCCGAAAATGAAGATTATGTTAAGCACATGAAGGCAAAAATGAACACCATGGTTCAGTTTTGCCAAACCAAGTCTTGTAGACGCAGGTATTTGCTTAATTACTTTGGTGAGGAATATCCTCAGGATTGTGGCAATTGTGATGTTTGTTTTCAGAAAAACAACAAGTCAGACATGACTGTTTTTTCTCAAATGTTGTTGTCGGCCGTGGTGCGGCTTGGGCAACAATTTGGTTTAGGACATGTTATTCTGGTTTTAAGAGGTTCTCAGGCAGCTAAGGTAACCGAAAGTCAAAAGTCATTGTCAGTTTATGGTATAGGGAAAGACAGGTCAGAAGACTTTTGGAAACGATTGGGATTTCAACTTATTGCAGAAGGCTACCTTCTGCAGGAAGATCCAAAAATGCCTGTGTTGAAATTAAGTGATTTGGGCTGGGAGAAATTGAAGCTTAAGGAGAAATTCCTATTGTCCATGGAAGAAGAGGTGTTCAAACGAACTGAATCAAGTACAGAAAAGGATGAAGCACTTTTCGATAAACTTAGAACTACCCGGAAAGAACTGGCAGATGCCCAGAATGTTCCTCCTTATATTGTTTTTTCAGATGCTACTCTTGTGGAAATGAGTCAACAGTATCCCAAAAACGAAAGGGAATTAATTCGAGTTAGTGGGATTGGTCAGCTTAAATTAGAAAGGTATGGAGAAGCCTTTTTAAAGGTGATAACAACCCATATAAAGGAGAATAATATTGTTCCTCCAAAAAAAACAGGAGCTCCAGTAGTTCGCAAAATAAAAACGGCTCCATCAGCTTCCGTCCAGGAAACGTTTGAACTTTATAAGGAAGGTAAAACTATTTTTCAAATTGCTCAAGTCCGCAGCCTCGCTAAAACCACAATCGAAGGGCATATAGTGCGCTTGATTGAGGAAAATAAATTAGATAAAAAAACTTTCCTGAGCGAGGAAGATGCCCAAGCTATCGTAGCCGTTGCCAATAAAATTGAGGATTTTGGACTTAAAAAATTGAAAGATCATTTCGGGGAAAAATACAGCTATTTTGAACTAAAAGTAGCCTTGTCAGAGATTAAAGAAAGCAAATAATTGATTTGCCTGAATGCTTACCGGGTAGGATTAGCATTATTTCACAATGAAGGAGATGAATGGATGCATTTAACATAGTGATTTTGTCAAGCCTTGGAAACCGAAATTAAAATGAGTAATTTTTGAAAGGTTTAATGTTGAGGTATGTCTTCACATTAAGGAAAAAATAATCCGATAACAGGTAATGTTTTGATCACAAACCTATTTACTAAATCAATCAACAGATCTTTGGTCTATTTCAGTAGTCCCGGTATTTTATTGATTTACAAGTGTGTTGGCTTGTTTTTATGTGTTTATTTATTGTTATTCCATATTCCTGAGGCTCATTCCCAAGAAGAAAAACAAGAAGCTTTTTCTGCACCTGCTGCAGAGAAGATATACCTGCAGCTCACCTCAACCGTATTTGCAATCGACCAAATCATTTGGTTTAAGGCCATCGTTTTAGATGCCCAAAGTAATTTGCCTTCTAGGCTTAGTGGACTGCTTTATGTTGATCTAATAGGGGTGGATGGAGAAGTACTATTACATAAATTGGTAAAACTAGAGCAGGGTATAGGAGAAGGTTCTTTGGAACTTGAAGATAGCTATCCCCAAGGACGTTATATGATTCGAGCATATACCAAATGGAACCTTAATTTTGAAGATGATTTTATTTTTAGTTCCTATATCAATATTGTGTCAATAAATGGTGAACCAAAGGAGTATCCTGTTATCGATCTGAGCATTGAGGAAAACAGGGAGTTATTTAAGTTAAAAGGGGTATTAGGACTTGGGGAAATTGGAGAAGCGCTAGACAGAGAAATTCAAGTATATCTGGATTGGGGGGAAGGCCGTGATACTGTCATTATCAAAAGAAATAGAGAGGGGCAATACCCCTTGAGCTATGACCTAGAAAGGGAACAGTCTTGGGTTTCTCTTTCGTTTGATGTTGAGGAAAAACTTCAGTTCAGTAAAACGGTTTATTTAAACGATGCTTTGCCAGATATTCAATTTTTCCCGGAAAGCGGACATTTGGTCCATGGTTTTGGTAGCAAAGTGGCCTTCAAAGCAATTGGGTCAGATGGAAAAGGAATTAAGATTGAAGGAACTGTCTATGATGGTCTGGGGAATAAGGTCACAGATTTTAAAAGCAATGTACTTGGTATGGGGGTGTTGTATCTTCAACCGGACAGCCTAGCCAATTATCATGCAAGAGTTTCCCTTCCAAATGTAAAAGATTCAACAAAGGTTTATCCTTTGCCAAAAGTAATGGCCAATGGTACAGTATTGTCTGTTGCTAAATTCAACGAAAAACTACGCTTAGCCCTTGCTTCCAATGAGCTGGAAGACAGTGTTTTTATAAGTGCCAGTTGCAGAGGTGTAGATTATTTTTTAATAGAGGGGAAATTAAAAGAAGGACAGCTAGTATCAACTCTGCCTGCGGATCAATTGCCTGAAGGAATTATAGTTTTTACAGTAAAGAACCATGCACATGAACTGATAGTACAGCGCTTGTATTATAATGATAATAGTGAACAGAAGTTAGATGTTAGTTTAGAAATTGACAAAAACAGTTACAGGCAAAGAGAACAAACGAAATTGCATATCAAAATCTCTGGATATAAAACCAAAGCCCCTGCGAGCAGTATTTCTGTAATGGTTGTCAATGATGAACACGGTACAATGGGCAAGGAGAATAATATTCGTTCATATTTTCTACTAAGTTCGGAGCTAAAAGGAGAAGTAGAGGACCCTGGTTTTTATTTTAATGAAGAGAATTCAGAAAGGCATGAAGCTATGGAGGCACTTATGCTTACTCAGGGATGGCGCAGTTATAATTATCCTGTTAGTCAGAAGCGCGCTACTATAATAGACCCCCAACAAGGGCTCACTTTAAGTGGTAAGGTTTTGCCGCCGGTTTTAGGTAGAAAAAATAGTGTTAACAATATAAATCTGACTTTGGCTTCATTTGGAAATAAATCTATAATTTATTCACAAACTACAGATAGCACAGGGAATTTCTTTTTTTTATTGGACGATGCTTATGGACAGCGAATGAGGGTGCTCCTTAAGGCCAATGATCGTTTGGGTAAAGAAAAAAGATTCTCTTTTTCTCTGGATTCAATCAAAACACCTAAAATTTATTTTCAAAATCTACCTTTATCAGCTGAAGTGGAGCACAATATTAAGGAGACCATTCAATCCAGCAATAGAAGAATTAAAGCTGAAGAGAATTTTAACATGCTCAATGGTTTCAATGATTTAGAGGAAGTGCTTGTTGAAGATTTTCTCTTGTCTCCAGAAATGGAGGCAGCCCATAAAAGCTTCGGGCAACCTGACTTTATAATTCCCGGAGGACTTATTCGTGAAAAAGAAGAAAAATGGTCTTATGGCTTATTTAGCATTCTAATGTTTAATTTTTCAGATCAGGTAATGATTGAGCAGTTTTCTGATGGTTTTATGCTTGCACATGTCTTAGGTGGAAAAGACGAGCCTACCTTGCTGGCCATTGATGGGAAGTTACTTGAAAAAGACCTTTACGATTTGGTTCCCCATATGTCCCCTGATATTATCGATCAAATTGAGATAATAAAGCATGCGAAATTTTTTAAAAAGCAGTACCTAACGGTATTTCCTGAAACCAATCCATTGGAAGCACCCTATATGGGGCACATTATATCTGTATATACTAAAGATAGAATTGGAGTATTCGGGTTAGAAAAACCTTCATTAGGAACACTAGATACTGTATTACCAGTCTTTTCACCAAAAAGGGAGTTTTACACACCAAAATACAAAAGCCCTGATGCACGGCTAAGCCAAAAGCCTGATTTACGATCGCTTATTCACTGGGATTCAAACCTTAAAATTGGCGCTGAGGGTGCTGTTTCAGTTGACTTTTACAATGGGGATGTGTTAGGGGATCATATGCTTATTATTGAAGCAATTTCCGAGGATGGTCGCTTTGGCTACCAGAAAAAGAAATATCAAGTTATTCCTTAAGCCCGGATTGATTAATTGAATTTCTCCGCCCTGACAATAGTCGGGGGTAAAGCCTGTACCATGTTTATCAAAAGTATTGTAATCGAAAGAAAATCAGGGTGTTTGTAGATTTTAGCAGGGCATCACCATAGTGAAATTATAAACAGGAACAGCGTGCCTGATTTTGAAGTGATTTCAGCACGTAATAGATTGTCTATTGCATATTTCGGGTTCAATTGTATTATTGGATCGAAAATGCAAAAAAAATACCCCAATTGGGGTATTTTTTGAAGATCGCATATTAGGTATATTTGTCATGGGTGATTAAGCAACTTTTTGAACTCCAGTTTTACTTAAATCTTAAAAAGGGCATTTTTAAATATTTTTTTTTAGCCCTTTTATTTACTTATCCATGCCAAACTAATTTCGTCTGGTGTTTTCATTCGGTCAGCCAATCTCATGTACCTTGAGGACAGGCCAGAAAGGTATTCTTGAGCTTTTGAAGCCGCTTCATTTAAACCTGTAACAGTTTCTATTTCCCAAAGTTTTACCAAGTGATCGATTATACGTGCATAATCCCAGCCAGTATAAATACCTACTTTCTGAGTAATAGCAGAAAACTGATCAAACAAGCTTGGGTTACTACCACCTTTTGCCATTAATACTGCAGGCATAACGATTTGTTTTCTCATCATTTTTTCAAACGCAAGAACAGCTCCGCTAGGATCAATTTTTATGATTTCTGACATAAAGCTTTTATAAGCTTTTTCATGTCTTGCCTCATCACCTGCTATCTGCTTACAGATTTTCCCCAATACATAATCCCCAGCTTTATCGGCTAATTTACCTGTATTAACATGGGAGATTTTGGTCGCTCTTTCTTGAAAGGAAGTATAAACGATGGCTTGATAAGGGTCTTTCTCAGATCTGGGATCAAAACCATTGTAGATTAATCGATGAATGGTTTGTTCCACTTTTCTCATATCAGCTCTGCCTGATAAGTACAAGTATTTGTTCAACAGATCACCGTGTCGATTCTCTTCTGCGGTCCAGGCTTTGGTCCATTGTACCCAACCTTGGTCGCTAATAAGAGAACCATCTTCATTTACCCCTTCCAACATATTGAAATAGGTTTGATAGCTGGGAAGTGCCTCTTCCGTTATCATGTTTCCAATCAACGAAGTGATGATGGTGTCAGGAATTACAGCTGCTCTTTCCCTTAGTTCTTTTACCTGATCGATTGCATCAGGTTGTGTCATATCAGGAAGAAAATCAGTTGGTTGCCAACAATCATCGGGATCCATAAGGGTAGTCCCTACGGTTTCTGTCACAAAGTCGTTCAGCTGGCTGATAACTTCGGCATTCTTTTCAAGTTCGTAATTAATATTTTCTGACTTCTTCATAAATTAGGCTTTCGCATTATGATGTCAATTTATTGGTATATTCCAAAATATTAACACCTTACTACAATTTAACTAACAACACCGGCAAATCAGAACCTTTTTACAGGTTTAAATCTGACACATTATTCTATAATATAACGATTGTACCGGCAAATTCATTCAATTTCATAAAAACAATTGCTCTAAGGCTAATAGGAGAGTTTATAAGCTACTACTTTGTTTTTAAAGAAGGTAGGAACAATCACCAAATTTTTCTCAGGAATATAGCCGATGTCTGCTGTATTTGACTCTTCGGCTGAAGTGTCCAATAATTTCACTTCCTGACCATTTTGGATAAGGTAAATTTCACCACCCCATTTACTGGCAATAAAAGTATCTTCATCAAGAACGATTAAACCATCACCACCGGTAACAGCACTGTTTATGATTTCAAAACTCCCATCGCTTTTATATTGTTTAAAACCATCGGCATCAAGTCCATACAATGTGTTGCCATTACCTATACGTAATCCATTGATATTGGGCTGGTTTTCTGCAAATGTTTTGATCTCACCATTTTCTAGGAATAAGATTTTATTGGCTTTCATGTCTGTGAAATAGACCCTATTCCCATCGTTGTCTGCATCGTTCAAAAACACCGCATTTTCTACCTCATAGGATTTGTTGATTTTTCCGGTAGCCATTTCAATCTCTAATAACCTGTCTACATCAGTAACGTACAGGTAATCACCCATTACGGTCATTCCTTTAGGTGCATTCAACCCACTTACCCAATTTCTTTCAACGATCTCTCCTTTGGCGTTTAGTTTGGAGATTGAGCCAACACCATCTTTTTCTGAAGGACCACCTTCTATATTGGCAACATAAATCATTCCATCACTTTCTTCATAATGCGCCGACTCATTTGTGGTAAGCTCAGCCGCGGTTTCCCATACCTTTTCCAGAGAGGCGGCCACAGCAGCCTGTTCAACTTCTATTTCATCGCTGGACTCTTCCTTTGCTGACTCAGTATTTTTCGATCCGCAGCTCCATATGGCAAATACACTTAAAATAAAACTGTAGAATAAAAACTTGCTATATTGTTTCATTGTTGTGGTTTTTGGTTGAACATCAAATTTCGATAATTTTTTGATGAAAACTTAATGTTCATTAAAAAATGAATGTTTTTGTGCTTAGTAATAATCCTGTAGATGCGTATCTTTAGTGAAGCTTGTACTAATTATTTTGGTAAATACATCTAAATACCCTGATAAATGAAAAATTCGAATGCCTTTTTATACTGTTTAATCGCTGTAATATTTGTCTCTTGTTCTTCATCCTCCTCTGAGGAGGAATACCTGGATCTTTCAGATGAAGAAAGATTAGTTCTTGCAAAAAAAATTGCACACAATACTATAATGGTAGACGGCCATGTGGATTTACCCTATAGAATGAGAATAGGAGGGTTTTCACTTCAAAAGGAGATTTTAAATGTGGCAGAGCGAACAAAAGGAGGGAATTTTGATTACCCTCGTTCCAAAGAAGGAGGGTTGGATGCTCCTTTTATGTCCATATACATTCCCTCAAGATACCAAGAATCAGGAGGGTCCAAGGTGCTTGCAGATTCACTTATCCGGATGACAAAAGGGATTGCAACTACCTGGCCTGATAAATTTGCAATGGCTTACAGTCCACAAGATATACAGCGTAATTTCGAGATGGGTAAAATTTCCCTTCCTCTGGGTATGGAAAATGGAGCACCTATTGAGGACGATATTGGTAATGTGGAGTATTTTTATAATCAGGGTATACGATACATAACCTTAACACATGGTAAGGATAACCTGATTGGAGACTCTTCCTATGACACTACTTATACCCATGCTGGATTAAGTGAATTTGGAGTGAAAGTTGTTAATGAAATGAATCGTTTAGGTGTAATAGTTGACATCTCCCATGTGTCTGATGATACATTTTATGATGTGATGGAAATAAGTAAAGCCCCAGTGATAGCCTCTCATTCATCAGTACGTCATTTCACACCTGGTTTCGAACGAAATATGAACGATGACATGATATCCAAACTTGGAGAAAAGGGAGGAGTCATTATGATAAATTTTGGGGGAGATTTTATTGATGAAACCTTTGGTGAAAAAAGCAGCAAGGTCAATGAGCATATTGTGAATTGGCTAGCGGATAATAATAGGAAGAGGAGCGATCCTGAGGCCATCGCCTACATAGAGGAATATGTTCTTGAAAACAATCCTTTTCCATCTGTTGGAAAGGTGGCTGACCATATAGACCATGTGCTCAATTTGGTAGGGGTCGACCATATTGGGCTTGGTTCAGATTTTGATGGAGTTGGTGATACTTTGCCAACCGGCCTCAAGGATGTGTCAATGTACCCAAATCTAATTGCCGAACTCCTTAAGAGGGGTTATAGCAAAGAGGATATAGAGAAAATCTGTTATAAGAATATTTTCCGGGTTTGGAATGAGGTGATAGCCTTTGCTAAATCAACCTAATGTAGCTTTAGACATTACTGGCTCAAAATAGTCTTGGTACTTAAAAAGGTAACTCTGGATTTGATTAATAAGGTAGGATTTATCTGATTTATTGTTCGCACTTGAGGGGGATTGCCTGAGGTCAATTGGCTTATCTTGGTATTTATTAGATATTAAACTATTCCTATCTTTTGTATCGAAGAAGATGAATACCTATTAGGTATCATAATAAAGATCAAATTTTGTTCAACTTGAATAAGTTGTTTGTACCACGAATAACTATTAACTTCACTTTAATTAAATGCAAAATCATGGCAGTTAAAAGGGGTTTAAACCTGAAAAACGCATGGGTTTCGTAGAAGCCTTTTTTAATTGAATTTGAAAAACGAAAATTCCAAGGAATGGCTTTTGCTTGAAAGTGGTTATATAAATTAAATCAGAGAAAAATTCAATATGAGTCAGATAGAAAACAGTTTTCAGGAAGCACAGGAAGCCTTTTTAATTTTAAAGCAACAAGGGAGTAAAAAGAGGGCTGCATTTTTAAAAGAGGTAACCAGTCAAATCGAACTTTTAAGGGAAGATTTAATTCCACTTGCCGCAAAAGAATCACATTTACCTGAAGGGAGAATTACCGGAGAACTAGGAAGAACACTTGGGCAAATTAATCTATTTGCCAATTTGGTAGAAGAGGGAAGTTGGGTCGAAGCGGTCATCGACCATTCTGATTCAGAAAGAAAACCTGCTCCAAAACCTGATATTCGTAGAATGCTAAAACCCTTGGGCCCAGTTGTGGTTTTTGGTGCCAGTAACTTTCCATTGGCTTTCTCTACAGCTGGGGGGGATACAATTTCTGCCTTGGCATCTGGTTGTCCTGTACTGTACAAAGCCCATCCGGCCCATCCTGAAACTTCAAGAATGGTGGCCAAAGCAATAAGTTCGGCAGTAAGCATTTCTGGATTGCCAAAAGGTACTTTTCAACATATAGAAGGAGGAATAGACACTGGGCAGGAATTGGCGGCCCACCCTTTGGCGAAAGCTGTAGCTTTTACAGGTTCTTTTAAGGGGGGGAAGGCACTGTTTGATGCATGCAATAAAAGAGAGCTGCCGATCCCCGTTTATGCTGAAATGGGTAGTGTTAATCCAATATTTACCATGGAGGCCTACTTAAATGAAAACCTGCTAGCTGCTGCCAATGCTTACGCAGGATCTTTGGTTTTAGGTGTGGGGCAGTTTTGCACAAACCCAGGGTTAATTTTCGTACCGAAAGCACATGAGGAGGCTTTTTCAGAACAGGTAGTAAGCCAGTTAAAGGAAGTAGCCGGAGCACCCATGCTACATGAGGGGATTTGTAATACCTATCATCAGGCTTTGAAAAAACTTGCCAAATCTGCCAAACTAGAGTGGTTATTGACTACAGAAGCTTCTCAAATACTTACTGGCAATCCATCCCTAGCGAAAGTGAAAGCAAGCGATTGGTTGAATGAGGAAGCCTTCCAAGAGGAAGTTTTTGGCCCCTTTGCCATTATGGTTGTTTACGAATCCGCTGAAGAGCTTGAGCAAGTTGCGGTTAGGCTAAATGGGCAACTTACCTGTACGGTATGGGGGGAATCTGCTGAATTATCAGCCAACAAAGGTTTTCTAAACCTCATTGAAGAAAAATGTGGTCGATTGCTATTTAAGGGTGTTCCAACTGGAGTGGAAGTTGGGCATGCAATGCAACATGGAGGCCCTTTCCCTTCAACCACCGACAGCAGAAGTACATCCGTTGGAAGCCATGCCATCACCCGTTTTGCCAGACCTGTAGCCTTTCAGGATATGCCAGAGGCTTTATTGCCGGAGGAGCTTGTAGAGGCAAACCCATTAAGGATTCTTAGAAAAGTTGATGGAGTTTTTGTTAGGTAAGTGGACAAAGCAAAAAATTCGATATTATTTTGGCAGGCTAGGGATAACAATTTCACTAGTCTGCCATTCTTTTTTAAAATGGTGTTCTTTGTATTACCAATACCAATTAGAAGCTTGATTGCGTTTTTCGAGTTTATAGAATAACAAGGTCATTGATGACTCCTTTACCGTACTTTTCAGCAATGAGTGTCAATACCTTGGTTTTATTCATCATAATTTCCTTTTTAAGTGGGCCAGAACTTATCTTTACATAAAGGATTTTTTGCCTCACTGATAGACTTTGCGTTCGGGAAGCTACAGTTTTACCCATCAGTTGGCTCCATTCCTGTATCACTGTTTTTTCTGAAAATTTATCCTTGATACGATAAGCCTCCAAGAGTTCTTCAAATACTTCTTTTAGTGGGGAAGTATTCCTTTTTCTGGTGGAATCATGCGAATATTTTTTCATAGAATAAAGATAAGGGGAATAGCTTAGATAAATAATTTTGAAGCGATGTAATCTGCAAGAAGTTTCCCTTTGTCGCTAAGGGTAATCATGCCTTCTTCGATTTGAATCATTCCCTGCTCTTTAAAGCTTTTAAGGTCCTCACTATGTAGGAGCAAAAGGTTAAAATTGTATTGCTTTTCCAGCCATTTCGTATCTATACCCCAAATGGTCCTTAGTGCAGTGAGAATGTATTCATTGATCCTGTCTTCCTTCGAAAGATGGTCTATTTCAAAAGCAAGCATTCCAGATTGTAGCAGCTTGATGTATTTACCATTATTGCTCAGGTTGTGTCCACGATGAAAACCATCGAAAGAATGAGAACCAGGTCCAACACCCAGATATGGGATGCCTTTCCAATAGTTGCTATTGTGAATAGAATAGGCATTTTCTTTAGCAAAGTTTGATATTTCATATTGGATATATCCAGCCTCTTTTAGGTATTGCTGTAAAATCTCAAATTGCTCTGCCTGAAATTCTTCTGTAGCTTCCTTAAACTTGCCTTTTTTTTCCCAGACACCCAACACAGTTTTGGGTTCGACTGTAAGGCAGTAGCTGCTAATGTGTTCTGGGTTTTGCTCCAAAGTGGCCTCCAAATCTTTTTCCCACAAACTATGGTTTTCATGGGGGAATCCATAAATCAGGTCCATAGAAAGTGTTTTGAACCCTGCATTTCTAGCCTTTTGAATCACATTGAGCGATTCTCCGGCATTGTGTGAACGGTTGTAAAACTTCAAAACTGAATCGTGAAAACTTTGAATACCTATACTTAATCGGTCTATTCCTAATGACAAAAGTTCCGATAATTTTTCGTCATTGAGATCGTCAGGGTTGGCTTCGAGTGTTGCTTCCTGAATATTGCAATCGTAATTGTCTTGAATGGTATTCCAGATTTTTCTAAGCTGTTCAATTGGTAAAATTGAGGGAGTTCCTCCTCCAAAATAAATGGTTTCAATGAGAGGTTCCTTTGATAGATAGCTTTTTCTTTCTACCAATTCCAGGCAAATCATGTCTACCATTTTTTTAAGGTTCAGCCTGTTGGTGCTAAAGTGAAAATCACAATAACTGCAGGCTTGTAGGCAAAATGGAACATGGATATAGATGCCGGACATAATGTGGATTTAGGGTTTTAAGGCTGCCCCATCTGTTGTAATGGGTATTTGGTTGATATAAGCTTGGCTTTCCTTATTTATTTTTCTAAAATGGAGCAGTTAAGGCAAGACTTAAGTGAAACCAAGATAGATTTTGGGAACAGTTAGGAGCAAGTCATAATTGATTATTATTTTTTACTCAAGTGCAAAGTTAAAGATAATTGGGTTTAGGTTTTAGTTTTTGGTGATAATTGCCTTAATTTTGTAAGTGTCAGAAAAAAAGAACCCTAACCAATGCTATTGATGAATATGAATCGAGTATTTCCGTTGATTTGTTTGTTGTCTGTTATCTTCTCTTTCCCTGTTTCCGCCCAGATAGAAGTCAAAAAGAGTCTGGTAGCAAAAAATGCTGAATTAGTCAAAGTTGGAGATGGATATGGCTTTACAGAGGGACCTGCTGTAGACAGAGAAGGCAATGTGTTTTTTACAGATCAGCCAAACAATAAAATATACCAGTGGAAATTTGGAACTGGAGAGATAATTGAATTCACTGATGCCTCAGGAAGAGCCAATGGATTGTACTTTAACCGTGAGGGTGAGTTAATTGCCTGTGCAGATATGGATAATCAGCTTTGGTCTTTCGATAAAGAAGGAAAGTCAAAGGTTTTGATTGAAAATTTTAAGGGCAAAAAACTAAATGGACCCAATGATTTATGGATTAATCCTCGCGGTGGGATTTATTTAACAGATCCCCTTTATGAAAGGAGTTATTGGGAAAGAGATCCTGGGATGCAGCAAGACGGAAACCACCTTTATTACCTTGGCAAAGATGGCTTGCAATTTTTCAGAGTAGATGAAAACCTTGTTAAACCAAATGGGATTGTAGGGTCCTACGATGGAAAGAAACTGTATGTGGCTGACATCGGAGCAAAGAAAACCTATGTTTACGATATAGAGGAAGATGGTTATTTGACCAATAGACAGGTTTTTGTGGAAATGGGCTCTGATGGAATGACCATTGACAATAGAGGTAACCTTTATCTTACCGGAGACGGTGTGACCATTTTTAACAATAGAGGAGATAAGATTGGGCTTATTCCAGTAGATGCGAAATGGACAGCCAATGTTTGTTTTGGTGCAGGAGATAGGAAGACATTGTTTATCACTGCTTCAGATGCTGTCTATACACTCCAAATGAAGGTGAGGGGTGTTTGGTAAAAAAGGTTGTTTATATTTTTTTTGTTGTAGTGTCCTTTACAGCATTAACAGTAATGGCACAAGAAACTGCTTACACGCTAAATACAAAACTGTTTAGTGATGGTAAGCTCTTGAATGAAATGACAGCCTCATTTCCGGACAGTCTTGGAGTTGTCGATTATTCACAATCTGTTAAAGACTCCTTGCAGTTAGAAGGTTATTTTCATCCTGAGCTAAAACTCACTTATTCAAATGAGCAAGAAATTGTCCTAGAGGTAGAAACAGGCATTCAGGCCAAGTGGCTTACCTTAGGTAAAGGCAATCTAGAGCCATGGATCTTATCCAGGTTAAACCATCCACTTTTGTCAGTATCAGAAAGGCCATTTCGGTACAAAGAGTTTAAAAAATTAATGGATAAAATCCTTGATATCGGGCAAAACAATGGGTACCCTTTTATCTCAGTCAAGCTTGATAGCATTCACCAAATGGACAATGGGATTTCAGCAAGTATTTTTATGGACAAGGGGCCAATGATTACTTTCGATACCCTTCGGGTCACCGGGAATTCCAAAACCAAGGCGATTTATTTGGCTAGAAAGCTAGGTGTTATGCCAGGTGAGCCTTTCTCTCAAAAGAAAGTAATGGATGCCACCAAAGCCATTAAAAACATACCTTATATAAGTGTTGTGAGTAATCCGGAACTGTCCTTTCAAAATGAAGAGGCGACTATCTATTTACCGGTTAATGATCGAAAGATCAATAGTCTGGATGGGATTGTAGGTTTGCTCCCTAATGAGATTGAAGCGAACAAATGGCTGGTAACAGGTCAGTTTGATCTTCAATTATACAATGTAGCAGGTAGAGGTAGAGATTATGTGCTGAATTGGCAGCGTCTAAGTCAATACTCTCAAAATTTAAATGTAGAAGCCAGAGAGCCATTTGTACTTGGAACCAACCTCGATGTAAGCGGTTCTTTTTCTTTGCTTAAGGAAGACACCACATTTCTAAACAGAACCTTTGCCCTTAATATTGGATATCAGTTAGGCCCTAGTACTTATTTGAGTTTTTTTGGCAAAAGGCAAGCTGGAGATCTATTAGCAATTAGTGGTTATGAAACGTCCACCAGCCTGCCAGAAATTGCTGATTTTAGATACAATAGCTATGGAGCTACTTTTACCTTCAACGGTGTGGATGATATTATTTTGCCCAAGCAGGGATGGCAATCCACTACAACATTTGGACTAGGAAACAAACAAATCCTAGAGAATACGGGGCTTCCAGCCGAGTTGTACGAGGGGATTACCAAGACTTCACTGCAGTATTACGTACAGACCAATTTGGCTTACCATCACAGATGGCCACAAAATTTAGGATTAAAATTGGCATTGAATGCGGGTGAGATGAACAATTCTAACCTGTTGTTAAATGACTTATTCCGGCTAGGTGGTTTGCGCTCTATTCGTGGATTTAATGAAAATTATTTTTATACCAATCGCTATATGTACTTAAATGTTGAGCCAAGGTTTTATTTTGGCACCTATTCCTATTTCCTATTATTTACAGATGTGGGCAGGGTAGAAAATAAGGTAGGCAATACTCCGGGAGAATGGCCCTTTTCATTTGGAGGTGGATTAAACTTGGAAACCAGCGGAGGGATATTTAAATTCGTGTACGCATTGGGCCAGGCCGGTAATCAGCCTTTAGGTTTTAATTATTCTAGAATTCATTTTGGTTTTACAGGTCGTTTTTAATGAGGTGCATTGGTCAGATATTATTGCTACAGGGACTTTTTTTATTGCTATTGTTCCTTATCCCTTCCAGGTCCTTTGCACAGGTATTGGTAAATTATGATTCCGCCATTTATGAAAATGTTTCAAACAGTTGGGGCAAGAAAAATGAGTCGGTTTCTGTCATAGTCGATGCAAACCAGTTTCCCGATGCTTCATGGCGGATTAAAATTCCTGCGGGTACAAGCTTATTTTTTAATAATGATTTATGGGAATACTATCCTAGGGACACCGTCTTGTTGATCAGTAATCAGGCAACAGTTCCCTTCAAAGGAGAACAGGGGAAATTAGAAATCACTGCTTTTAAACGGGGAATATCGGCGGAGGACTTTTCGCTAAAAAAGGGCTATTTTAATACGGTAGTGAAGGAGAAGACATTAGGGAATGTGCTAACAAAACGAAATAGAGACGAAATACGAGATTTTTTCTTTATCGCATTGATTGCAATACTGTTTCTGATTGCCATTTTCAGGGCGTTTTTTCCTGCCATTTTCGGTATTTTTTGGAATCCAAGAAGTGTTTTTTCTATTGAAGATATTTGGGAATCGAGCAGTTTTTCTAAAATTTATTCTGCCGAATTATTATTTTACCTTGTACTGATCAATATGAGTACTGGTTTACTGGTTGTATTGGTAATTCACGGATTGGGGATTGACTTTTATGGAATGGGCTTGGACGGGGAGGTTGAGAAATTGGTGTATGGCTGGTTGATTTTTTCCTTGTTGTTGACAATTATCACCTTCTTTAAGTTTATTTGGTTGGGGACAGGCGCGTTTTTATTCAATTTAAAAAAAATAGCGTTCCCTCATTTTTTTTATTTATTAAAGGTTAGAGGCTTCGCTCTTTTCATTACCATTTGTATGCTTTTGGTGGTTTATGCAAACAATTGGCTTTCCTTGTACGAGCATTTCTCTTATATGTATTATACTTTTATTATAATATATTCTTTGGGATTAATAGGATTGACAATATGGTTGTATAAAAAGAATGGATTTAATAATTATCATTTATTTTCTTACCTTTGCACCTCTGAATTGATCCCATTTTTGGTTATTTGTAAATTACTCCTAGGATAAGGAAAAAAAATAAAAATGACGCAAGCAACAAAAAACAGACTAAATCGAGTTAGGAGCATCTTGGTCTCACAGCCTAAACCTACCGATGAACGGTCCCCCTATTTTCAGTTAACTGAAAAGTATAAGATCAAAATTGACTTTAGGCCTTTTATACAGGTTGAGCCAGTGTCTATAAAAGATTTTAGGAAGCAAAAAATAGAGATTCTCAAGCATACGGCTGTTATATTCACAAGTAGAAATGCGATAGACCATTTCTTTGGAATATGTCAAGAATTAAAAATTGAGATGCCTGCAGACATGAAATACTTTTGTATTTCAGAGCAAACAGCTCATTATCTCCAAAAATATATTGTTATCCGAAAAAGAAAATTATTTGTAGGTACGCGTACGGCAGCTGATTTATTTGATTTCTTCAAGAAGCACAAATCTGAAAAATACTTGTTCCCTTGTTCTGATATAAGGAAAGATGATATACCTGAATTCTTGAGTAAAAACAATATTGATTTTACTGAAGCCATCATTTATCATACAGTAGCAGCAGACTTGTCAGACTTGAAGGATATTAAATATGATATTTTGGCATTTTACAGCCCTTCTGGAATTAAATCTTTGTTTCATAATTTTCCGGATTTTGAACAAGGAAAGACTAGAATCGCTGCATTTGGACCTACTACAGCCCAAGCTGTAAAGGAGATGAACCTTATTATGGACATTGAAGCACCGCTTCCCAATGCCCCTAGTATGACCGGTGCTTTGGAGTTGTATATAAAAAAAGCAAATAAAATCTGATTTCTTTTAATCTTTTTACTGGTATTTTCAGTTTAAATGTGTAGAATAGATTTCCAAATGCAAAATTTCTTGTACGCATGAACAAAAGAATTTACCTGTTAACCTATGTGTTGTTTGGGATGGCTTATTTTCTGGATTCTCCGAAGGCCATTGCTCAACAGGATGCCCAGTTCACTCAGTATATGTACAACGGCATTTTTTATAATGCTGCTTTTGCAGGTAAAGAGGAAGGATATTCTATTACAGCACTACATAGGAGTCAGTGGTTAAATTACAGTACCAGTTCAGGAGCAGGTGGCGCACCTACGACTCAGTTGCTTTCCTTTTCTGGTAGAATGAAAAAAATACCTTTGGGATTTGGTTTGGTAGCAGTAAATGACCAGATCGGCCCATTCAATAACCAAGAAGTAGACCTTTCGCTTGCTTATCATCTTCGTTTAGGAAGAGGGAACTTGAGAGTAGGGGCTTCGGGTGGATTTTTCTCTAGTACCATAAAGTTTGGAGAATTTTCCCCAGTCAACCCAGATCCTAACATCCCTTCAGCGGGAGATGAAAACCAGTTGAGGCCAAAGGCTTCGGTAGGGATATTGTACGATAGAGGTAATTTTTATATGGGGTTAAGTAGCAGAAGTCTTAATGAGCCTGCTTTTGATTTCGGAAGTGGTAGTTTGGCAAACCAATTAGAAAACCACAATTATTTACTAGTTGGGTATAAAATAAACACTTTTGCACAATTTAGTGTTGAACCTAGTATATTGGTGAAATCAGTATCATTAAATACTTTTTCTTATGACTTTAGCGTTATAGGCACATATAATAAAAGAATTAGCCTAGGTATGGCTTATAGGTTAGAAGAATCGGCATCAGTTTTGGTGGGGTATAGTTTATTGAAAGATAACTCACTTAGATTAGGGTATGCATTTGACTTGGTAGTAGGTGGCGTTCAAGCGAAAAGGCCGTCTTCACATGAGTTTATGCTTACCTATAATTTACCAGAGGTTTCGAAACAAATTGACAGAATTATTCAAAGGACCCCACGATTCAGGTTCTAGTAATAAGAATTTTATTAAAGAAAACCTTGCGATTTTCTAATAAAATCTGTTAAATTTCGAATTAGTTGATTGTTTAAATGGTTGAAAATGAATGTAGTTACTTTATTGTCATTTATGTTAAGAAAAATGAATCATAGCTTTTTGACTCTGGTTTCAGGGTTATTAATAATGACACTACTTCAAGGTTGTGGGCTTTTTGGAAATAAAGGCACAGCTAGTGAAAAGCTCAATAGAAGAGGAGAGGTAACTGGCGTGCCTAAAAGGTCAGGATGGCAGCAATCGTTACCCTTTGAAATGGTACCAGTTAAAGCTGGGACTTTCTGGATGGGACAGGCAGATGAAGATATAGGCGTAAGCAGAGCTTCAACTAATAAGCAAGTGACTATTTCTGAGTTTTTTATGGACAAGTATGAAGTGTCCAATAACAAGTACAGACAATTTCTTGATGCAGTTAGAATGGGGGATTTGGCTTTAGGTACACCAACTACTCAAGCAGATCCACCTGATTTTGTTTTGGAAGAACTTCTTCCGGATACCACCATTTGGTCACAAAGTTTTACTCACCATTATGGAGATCCATTGATGGAATACTATTTTGATCACCCTGCATTTGATGACTATCCTGTAGTAGGGGTAAGTTGGGATCAGGCGAAGAAATTTTGTGAATGGAAATCCTATCACATGAATGCCAATGACGATTCGGAATTTGACATGCCTAAATTTCGTTTGCCACTTGAAGCAGAATGGGAATATGCATCCAAAGGAGGTAAAGACATCGCCAAATATCCTTGGGGTGGCCCTTACTTAAAGAACCGAAGAGGCTGTCTGATGGCTAATTTTAAACCAGGAAGAGGAAATTATATTGATGATGGTTTTGCTTATACAGCTCCGGTAGATGCTTTTGCACCTAATGGCTATGGGCTTTATAATATGGCGGGAAATGTTTCAGAATGGGTGGAGGATGCATACAATCCAGCTGCCAATTCATTGATTTGGGACATGAACCCAACTTATATAGATTCTACAGAAAGTCGAAAAGTAGTGAGGGGTGGATCCTGGAAGGATGTAGGTTATTTTTTAGAAACAAGTTCAAGGAATTTTGAATATCAATTTGTACAAACAGCACATATAGGTTTCAGAACTACCATGACTTATATTGGAAGATCAGGATCTATGAGTAGTAATTCCAACAAACGAAGCAGGCGATAATTTGCCGTTATTAATGTTAAACCAAACTAGCAAACCGTTTTAAAATTTTTATTTTTACACAATATGTCTACAAAAAACAACACTTTCGCTTATAAATTTTACGGCTCGATAATGCCTAAGATTTACGGAATAGGGGCCTCAATTGTTATTCTTGGTGCAATGTTCAAAATTCTAGACTGGCGTTTTTCATCAATAATGATTGGTGTTGGTCTATCTACAGAAGCGCTAATATTTTTTCTATCTGCATTTGAGCCAAAAAATGAAGAAGTTGATTGGACAAAGGTTTATCCTGAACTAGAAGATTCAAATTCAGGCGTTGCCCCTACTAGAAGAGCTACGGTGCAAAATACAGATCAAACAGCTCAAAAAATGGATGAAATGTTGTCTAAAGCCAAAATTGGGCCAGAACTAATAGAAAGCTTAGGCAAAGGAATGCAAAACTTAGCAAGCACTACGGAGAAGTTGGGCAGTATATCAGATGCAGCTGTAGCAACCAATGATTACGCACAAAATGTGAAGAAGGCATCGAAATCAATGCTTGAGATCAATGACTCTTACACAAAAACAGCTAGTGCACTAGCTGAGATGGCGACAGCATCCGAAGGAGCAAAAGCATATAAAGATCAATTGGTAAATGTTACGAGAAGCCTTTCTGCTTTAAATAATGTTTATGAAGAAGAATTGAAAGACTCCAATATGCATGCTAAAACAATAAGTAAATTCTATTCCAATATTTCAGTGGCAATGGAAGGCATTCAAGAAGCTGGAAAAGAAACTGAAACGTTCAAAACTGAGTTGGCTAAACTTAATAAGAACGTTCAATCATTAAATAATGTGTATGGTGGCATGCTATCAGCCATGAAGGGTTAATAACTCATGATTCCAATCAAATTTTTATTTTTATAATATAATAAAGTTAAATAGCTTATGGCGGGTGGTAAAGAAACACCAAGACAGCGGATGATCGGGATGATGTACTTAGTATTGACCGCTCTGCTGGCTTTACAAGTAAGTAACCAAATCCTACAAAAATTTGTATTGATCAACGATGGCTTGGAAAGAACTGCGAAAAATTATGTCCAGAAAAACCTTTTTTCTGTGAACATAATTTCTACAACGGTAGAGCAGCAAGGCAATAATATAGTAGATATTCCCAAAGTTGAAGCAGCTAAGGAAATTAGGAAAAAGAGTGCGGAACTCGTTAGCTATCTGGAAGAGGCTAAAACTAGATTGATAGAAGAATCCAATGCAATTGATGAGCAAGGTAACTTTAGAACTTCTGCATTGAAAAATGTAGATATTCCTGGTAATATCTTTAACAACAATCGTTTGGGTTATGAAATGCAGGAAAAGTTGAATAGTTTCCCTGCTGAAATTGAGCAAATCCTTTCCGAATTGAAGATCAATAAGTCATTTGAAAAAATCGCTAAGGATGCCAGTGAAATTGATCTTTTTAAAAATGATGTTGATGTAAATTTCAAAGATTATGTCAACCTCAATTATGTCAAATCACCAATTGGTGCAGTTTTAGCTATCATTAGTCAGCATCAAAATGAAGTGTTGAATATTGAGAGTGAAGCTTTGACTGAAATCACCAACTCATTAGGGTCTTTTATATTTGAGGCGGATAAATTGAAAGCAAGAATCGCAGCCAATTCTAATGTAGTGGCTGCAGGTACTACTTTCGAAGCAGAAATGTTTTTGGCTTCCTCCTCTTCATCAACCGATTTAAAAATGACGGCTGATGGAAGAAGTGTACCTGTTGAAGATGGGTTTGGTCAAATAAAATTTCCAGTTGCACCGGCTTCAAATTATGACGATAGAGGTTTAGCTGCCAGGTCCCTTAAAGGAGAGATTACTGTTCCAATAGGCGGTCAAGACAGTGTATTTACCATAAATTATGACTATTTCGTTGCTCAGCCTGTTATCAAGGTGAGTTCTGAGGTAGTCAATCAGTTGTATGCTGAGTGTGCCAATGATTTGGTTATTGAAGTTCCTGCTTTAGGTAATTCATATGCACCTTCTTTTGACGTTGCAGGTGGCCAAGCCATAAAAGGGTCTAAACCTTCTGAAGTGACCGTAATACCTGTAGCTTCAGGAAAAGTTAATATTACAGTTTCAAGTGGAGGTAATAAAATTGGTACCGTAGGTTATGACATTAAGCCTGTGCCAGCACCGACTATTCGTCCATTCAACGGTGATACGCAGATTGATCTTCAAAATCCAATCCCTGCAAATGGATTGACTAACCTTCAAATTAGAGCCATCCCTGAACCTACTTTTGGTAGAACAATGTCCAGAGATGCGAACTTTGAAGTGACAGCAGGTGAGGTAAGGCTTGTTCGAAATGATGTACCTCGGGAGAGTGTAGCCATTTCAGGAAAGAATGTAGCTGTTAGAAACCTTTTAGCTCAAGCCCAATCAGGGGATAAATTAGTTGTTATCGTGAGGGAAGTTACAAGAACCAACTTCAAGGGTAATAAAATCAAAAGTTCTGTGACCGAAGTTTATCCTATCTCCATTAAATAATATTAAGGGATCTGCATCGTTCTATATTTAAATGAAAGAAATCATGAAAGAATTAAGGAAAGGGATTGGGCTGCTGGCGGTTGGTGTCTTAACATGTTGTTTTTTTGCTACACCTGCTTTTTCCCAAAACAATGCCAATTCTGGAAACCCCGGAGTAGATTTAGGTGATGGAGGATTTGATGTAGATACCATTTATTCTGTTTTGCCTATAAGGGAGTCTGATAAAATGTACCAAATAGGTGTTTGGAGAAGAATTGACCTTAGAGAAAAGTACAATTTGCCATTTTATGGTACCGGAGGATTAAAGTTAGATGGAATCATGATGAACATCTATGATGCTGTAATGGAAAATTCCATTGAGGTCTTCGCTGATGAAGAATTTAATGAAAGATTGTCTATTACAGATTTTCAAACCAATTTCTTAACGGCTGAAAACGGTGATTCTATCTTTGTTAAAGATTTGTATTACTTAGATTTTAGAGAAGATTTTGTTTTTGATAAGCACCGTTCTGAAGTAAGGTTTGATGTGAAATACATTGAATTGGTTATGCCCTCAGAAACCAATTATGGGGTTGGACAGAAAACCATTGCTTTCATTAGATTCAGGGATTTCTACAATTACTTTAATACAACGGATCATGGTGAGTGGATGAACTTCGAAAATATTTCAAAAAATCTACCCTATAGTCAAGCATTCGATTTAAGGTTATTCCGTTCTGTGGTAAGGAAATACACCAATCCAGAAAATGCACTTATTGTCGATATGATAGATCCAGGAGATCCAAATCAACAATTGCAAGCTTATTTGAAATCCATTGAGTTTGAATATGAACTTCTTGAATGGGAAAATAACCTTTGGGAATGGTAACAGGGTTACCTTTATAAACAATAAAATAAATGCAGGTACTTTATCAGTACCTGCATTTATTTTTTATGTATGGCTTCCCAAACCTTCAACCCCTTGTCATTTCCAATGACATTGATAATCTCATCTTGTGAAGCTGCTTCGATTTTTTTGTAGGATCTAAAGTGCTTCAATAGTTTTTGAGCAGTGAGTTCCCCTATTCCTTCAATAAATAATAGTTTGCTATTGAGTGCACCTTTACTTCTGAGATCACGGTGGAAAGTGATAGCAAAACGGTGTGCTTCATCCCTAATCCTTTGAATTAATCGCAAGGACTCAGATTTTTTATCAATATAAATAGGGTATTGATCTAGTGGGAAATAAATCTCCTCCAATCGCTTGGCGATACCTATTATTGGAATCTTTCCATATAGATCAAGGTCTCTTAAAGCACTCACTGCTGATGAAAGTTGACCTTTACCTCCATCTATAACAATTAGTTTTGGAAGTGGCTTCTCCTCCGATACAAGCCGCTTATACCTTCTGTAAACAACCTCTTCCATACTTGCAAAATCATCAGGCCCTACCACTGTTTTAATGTGATAATGTCGGTATTCCTTTTTTGCGGGTTTACCATTTAGAAAACAAACCATACTGGCAACTGGGTTTGTCCCCTGGATATTGGAGTTGTCAAAACACTCGATATGATTGGGTAATTCGTTTAAAGAAAGGTCTTTCTTTAATTGAAGTAATACCCTGTTTTTTTTGTCTTTCCCCTCATCTGCGAAGGATAGCTTTTCTTTTTTATAGTAGAGCGCATTTTTGAGACTGAGCTCTATTAATTTTCTTTTGTCTCCTATTTTTGGTTGTACCAAGGACAATCCTTCAGGACTATCTTCAAAATCCAGGTTTACAAGCACCTCTTTTGCGTCACTTAGAAACTGATCTCTAAGTCTAATAATTGCCGTTAATAGTAATTCTTGATCAGGTTCGTCTAACTTCTTTTTTAATTCTACTGTTTTACTAAGGGTAATGGCACCATTTTTTATCCTTAGATAATTAACGAAAGCAAATTTTTCCTCACTTACTATGGTAAAGACATCTAGACTTTCTGTGGTAGGGTTTATGACTAGAGATTTAGCATGATAGTTTAATAGTGAATCTAACTTTTCTTTGAAACTTTGCGCACTTTCGAAGTCCAATTGTGCGGCACTTTCATTCATTTTTTCTTTAAAATAGCTCTTTGCGATCCCGAGGTTTCCTTTGAGAATGTTTTTAGCCTGTTCAATGTCCGCCAAATAACTCTTTTCATCCTGAAGTCCTTCACAAGGCCCTTTACAATTGCCCAGGTGATATTCCAAACATACTTTGTATTTTGAAGATGAGATTTTTTCTGGTGATAGATCCAGTCTACACGTCCTTAGTGTAAATAATGAATGAATGAGCTCCAACACATTGTTCATGGCCTTAACGCTTGCGAATGGCCCGAAATACGTGCCCAAAGAAGGGATTACTCTCCGAGTGCTGTAGATCCTTGGGAAATGTTCATTTGTAAGTAGGAGGTAAGGATAAGTTTTATCATCCTTAAGAAGGATATTGTATTTGGGTTGGGATTTTTTTATTAAGTTATTCTCAAGTAACAGTGCGTCAAACTCAGAATTGACTATGGTAATTTCGATCTTTTTGATCTCCCTTACCATTTTTTTTGTTTTTTGGTTTATGCCTGTATTCTTGTTAAAATAACTACTTACCCTTTTTTTAAGATTTTTTGCTTTACCTACATAGATAAGTACATCTTCTGCATTGTAATACCTGTAAACCCCTGGCAAATCAGGTAACTGATTGTGGTTTGCAGGTAGATAGGAAGGAGATTGCATGTCCATATAGACAGTTGTAATCGGTTTTTATTTTTACTAATCGAATTTGTTGGCGATTGGTTTAATCGGGAAAAAGCATTCTTGTAGTAAATTCAAGTACATCAAATTAATCTGGCTTATAGTTTTGCGCTTAAGCCATCGCTTGCTTAACCTAGATTTAGTGCTAATTGTCAGGCTTCTTTTGAATCCTGACAATTAGCAGCTTAAAAATCAGTTGTCGTAGCATCATAGTCAAATTCCTGGTATTCCTCTGTTTCCAGATCATATTTGGAACAATCTATCTCTATGCTGATGGGTCTTTCTGGTTTTGGGAATGGACCTTTGGTGATACCTAAAGAGCTGTCTTCATATACCTTGCTCATGAATTTTGACCAAATTGGCCTAGCTGTTCTTGATCCTTGACCATTTATCCAGCTTCTGAAGTGTATGGCACGGTCATCACCACCTACCCAAACTCCACTTACCAAATCTTTGGTAATGCCCATGTACCAACCATCGGAAGCATTTTGGGTAGTTCCCGTCTTACCTCCAATTTCATTGCCTTCATCCCTAATACTCCATGGTAAGCCCTGACTTGTTCCCCCTTCTTCTTCAGTACCACCTCGAAGCATGTACACCATTATATAGGCATCCTCTTCGCTCATTGCAGGTCTTTTCCTTGGGATGAATTGGTGGAGAACATTGCCATTTTTATCTTCTATTCTATCAATATAAATAGGGGTAATGTGTTCGCCTTTGTTGACAAATGTGCTAAAAGCACCCACCATTTCCATTATTGAGACATCCACTGTGCCAAGGGCCAAGGCTGGTACAGCTTCTAACTCGCTGGTAATTCCTATTCTTTTTGCTGTTTCTACTACCACACCCGGACTAAGTTTTTTCATCATGTAGGCCGTGATTGAATTGACAGATTGGGACATGGCAGACCGGATGGTCATGCGCTCATAAGTGAATTTTGAATCAGCATTTTGAGGTCTCCAAGTGGGTTGGTTTGGGATGTTAATCTCCACAGGCTGGTCAATTACTGTATAACATGGACCATAGCCATTTTCTATTGCAGCAGCATATACGAAGGGTTTAAAGGTTGATCCAGGTTGCCTTTTTCCTTGCTTAACGTGATCGTACTTAAAGTGGGTATGGTTAACACCACCTACCCAAGCCTTGATATGTCCAGAATGTGGATCCATGGATACAAAGCCAGTTTGAAGGAACTTTTTATAGTACCTCATGGAGTCCATGGTGCTCATCAATGTGTCTATATTTCCCTCATAAGAAAAAACCTTCATTTTTTTCTTTTCATTGAGCTTGTATTCAATGCTGTCCGTATTGTCGCCATAGCGAGACCTAAGATTTCGATAAGCTTCAGTCCTTTTTACAGCTTTTTCGATGAAACCAGGTATGGGTCTACGGTGTTCGTCAATCCATGGCTCTCGATCCCCTATTTCTTTCTCAAAATTCTTTTGCAACTCCGACATGTGTTCCTGTACTGATTCCTCAGCATATTTTTGCAGTCGACTGTCTATGGTTGTGTATATCTTCAGTCCATCTCCAAAAAGGTCGTAATTGGTTCCATCAGGCTGTAGGTTTTCTTTAGTCCATTTAATTAGGTCAGCCTTAACCGCCTCTCTGAAATAGGTAGCCAAACCTTCGTTGTGACTTTCTACCTGGTACTCCAACTCTAATGGTATAGCAGCTATTGAATCAAATTGAGTTTGGGATATGTATTCCCCATTTTTCATTTGAGCCAAAACGGTATTTCTCCTACGGGTAGAGTTTTCAGCATTGTATACTGGGCTATAGTAGGAAGGAGCCTTTAGTAGACCTACCAAGGTGGCGGACTCTTGTATACTAAGATCTCTGGTGTCTTTATTAAAGAAAGTTTTAGCGGCTGTCTTAACTCCAAATGCATTGCTTCCAAAGTCAGAGGTGTTGAGGTACATGGTCAATATCTCATCTTTGGTATATGCACTTTCCAGTTTAGTGGCAACAATCCACTCTTTGGTTTTAATGATGATCATTCTTAATACAGGGACATTACTTAATAATCCCTGTGAATCGCCTGATCGGGTTTTGAAAAGATTCTTTGCAGTCTGCTGACTTAAGGTACTACCACCACCAGCATTTTTTTGCCTGAGCAGTATGGATTTAACGAAAACCCTGGCCAATGCACGCGGGTCAATTCCCGAATGGTCTTCAAACCTCTCATCTTCAGTTGCAATCAAGGCATTGATTATATTTGGAGAGAGTTCATTATAGGTGACAGGTGTTCTGTTTTCCCTAAAGTATTTACCTAGTAAGACCCCATCAGCAGAGTAAAGCTCGGAAGCCAGTTCGCTATCAGGGTTTTCTAATGATTCAAATTCGGGCATTTCTCCGAATAGACCCAGAAAATTGGCATTCACTGATACTACAAATAGCACGAAACCGACCAGACCTAAAATGAATGCAAGCCACATGTATCTGATTATCTTCACATAAAGAGGCTTGGTGTTTTTATTTTTAATTTTACTCATATTGGATATCAATAAGCTTTCTTATAGAAAGACCTGTATTCCTTAATGTCTTTCCGTTTATTGAGCTGTTGGAAATTCTCAATTGAAATTACAAAACTACTATTTTTTATTTCCTCAGTTAAGGAATCATTATTAAAACTATTTAAAAAGGCCTCTTTATAGGCTATTGATTTTTCAGCATCGGAAAATGGGCTAATTATTAGTATGGTTGTTTTTTGTCCCAGAGAAATTGTACCAGTTCTTAAACGTGCACTGGAAAAATTTGAATTATGAAAACTTTCGAGGGCAGCCGTCAGGTCGCTTGCTTTTTCAGCCACATCAGTATTCATTGGCAGGATAAATATATGGGTTTGGTTAAAATTCTCTTTGTATGGGGATTCAACATTGGGGACATCTGGCAGGTTTTCTGAAACAGCAGAAGGTTCCTCTTCTTTATTTGTTTCTGCGGTAGCTGCTCCCATTGAAGCAGTATCATCTTCACTTACCGCTTTCAATAATTTTTCAGCAAAGTCCAATAACTCTTCTTCCTTTGTTTGCTGTAAATAGGTTTTAAGTCTTTCTTTATAGGTCTCCAATGGTTCTAACTGGCCAGTGATCATAATGTCCAATAACAATAATCGATCCGTATTTTTTGTTAGTGGATATTCGTTTAAAGTTTGCCGAACAATTGTCCTAGCTTCTTCATAAGACCTGTCCTTGAAGTATTGGTAGGCAGTTTTATAGTTTTCGCCAGACGCTAAATTCGCTTTGGATCCGGACACCTTATCTGGGTTATTGATAGATTTGGTATATTGAGAATTGGGGAATTCTTGATTCAACAATTGGGCATACCTATCTGAATCTTTTTCTAAATCCTTTGTGGCTAAGTACAAGGTGTAAAAAGCCTCTGGTTTTTTTAATGTTTGTGGGTATTTTTCGATTAAAGCTTCCAAATACTCAATTGCCTTATCTGGTTGCTTGAGGTCGAAATAAAGTAATTTCCCTAAATTGAAGTAGGCCTCCTCCATCTGATCCACCATTTGCTCAAGAAGTTCAGGAGAATTGGGGATTTGATTTAATAAGGCAGCTTTATCAGGAAGGTTTGTGGTGATAGTATTGCTTTCATTGTTGTTATCAGAATTATTTGCTTCACTGCTGTTGTTATTGTTTCCTACATTGACAGCCTCCTGAAAACCCCTGTCGCTAGTCCTCCAGTTATCCGACAGCTCTCTGTTTCCCCAAATTTGAGCAAACTCTAAAGCTCCCTTTTGAATGGCCACAGGATTATCCCAATAAAAAGTAGCCCCTGAATTGCCACCGAAAGCCAAAAGATTTTCAAACCTTCCCGGGCTTTTTTTATCCTTGGCCAATTCAGCTTCTTTAATTAACCTTTCTTCCTCCTTGGCCAAAAAATCATCAACAAATTTCTCTTGGTCTTCAGGACTTAGCTTGCTGAGCTGAATAAGACTGTCGTTGGTCGTCAATAATTCATAATTTAATGCGTATTGGTCAAAAATTATTTTTTTTGCTGAAAGCAACCCATAATTTTTATCTGTTTCTTTAAATTTAGACAGCGCACTATCGAGATAGTATTTTGTTTTGAGGAAGTCTTCTTTTTCGTTCAGATAAACTTCAGAAAGTGCTTCGTAGATATACCCCTTTTGCCTGTCATTTTCTGTCACTTCCTTGGCCGCCAGGGAGTAAAGTCGAATGGCCTCATCCAGATTCCCCTGTTTTTTTTCAAACCTGCCTTTTTCGAATAATATAACATCCCGAAAATCGACGTTTTTATTGTCTTTGTAGAGGTCATCATAATATTCTCGGACTCGTTTCAGGTCCTTACTTCGTTCAAGTTCTGCTACCTGCTGTGAATACAACTGGGCAAAAAAGGTACGTTCGTAGTTAGGACTTCCAGAGACTGACTTTTGGTAATATTCGTAGGCAAATGCATCCAATCCTGATTGTTGATAAAGCTGAGCTAAAATAAAATTAATCCTCGAGGCTTCGGATTTGTCTTTGGTATATTCTAGCGATTTGAACAGTGAGGGGGCCATTAGCTCCATTTCTCCCCTGGCTTCGTAATAGTAAGCCAAGGTTTTGTAGAGGTACTGTTTGTTTTCGTCATTAATATTTTCTTCTTTAGAAAGAAAATCGATCACAAAGCTGGCATCTTCAAATTGCTGATGATCAATGAAAGACCTTAAAAGCAGTATCAGTGCAATATGTCTCACATCGTCCTGTTTGCTATTGACGTTTAGGAATTTAAATGTGTTTTGTGCTTCTTCATATTTGCCTTTGTAGTAGTCAACCTTTCCTATAAGAAAGTAGGATGGATCGACCCAGTCACTGATTTTATGCCAATCCACAGCTTTAGACGCCATTTCTCGGGCTTCCTTTAATAATTCTTCTTTGGCTTCGACAGTAGCACTATCTATAGGATAAAATACAGGCAACACCTGGGAGAAATCTTCTTGGTATTCATTTTGTATTTCTTTTTCTAATTCCAGGATTTTTTCTTTCGCATAGTAATACGCGTTAAATCTGGCCGTTGTGTTATGGTATAACCGGTTGGTGAAAGTGTCTTTTTGTGAAGAACAAGAAGGCATCAGATTCAAGGCAATAGCCAAAAAGAAAAATATAATGTTCCTTTGCAATGTTTTTAAGTTTGAATTCTTGACCAAATTAGTTCTTTTGGAATAAATATTTAAACGAAAGGAATTAAATTCTATTTTTGTAAAAAATAAATATCTAAAACAAGCGTCCATTGAGCCTTAAACAGAAAATAAACGACTGGATAGAAACCAAGTTCCTTATAGTAATTAGAAAGGAAGAGGACTTTTCGGTCATTACCTCTTTTAATATTACGAAAATCAGGGTTGGATTATTGTTAGTGTTTGTATTTATGACCTGTTTTTTGATTTCACTGTTTTTGTCCAAAACTTTATTGGCCAGATGGTTTGATCCGGTTTATATAGAGACAGAAAACATGGTTAAGATTCATGCCCTATCTGAAACGATTGATTCCCTGATTATGGAGGTCGATGCCAAAGACCAATATGTTAAGAACATACAAAATGTTATCTCAGGACAATTTGAAAACGAGACGCCAGCCAGTTCTGATACCTCAAGTAAACCGGTGGTAAATAGAGGGGAAATTGATTTGTATAAAAGTAGTGATGCTACCCAACAGATTATTGGAGAGTTTGAATCGCTACCCCTTGAAGAAACAAGTTTTGGAAGGATAAGTAGCGGGTCGTTTACAGATAATTATTTTTTCCCTCCTGTAAAAGGAGTTGTGACGAGTAGCTTCTCTGCTGGACAAAATCATTTCGGTGTAGACGTGGTGGCGGCAGAAAATGAACCGGTAAAAGCAATAGCAGATGGAACGGTAATATTCTCTAGCTGGACTCTAGAGACCGGCTATGTAGTAGCAGTACAGCATTCGAATGAATTGATTTCGATTTACAAACATAATTCTGTAATATTGAAATCCATTGGAGACCCTATCCGTGGTGGGGAGATATTATCTATTATCGGAAATACCGGTGAGCAAACTACAGGGCAGCACTTGCACCTTGAGCTATGGTATAGAGGAAATCCACTCGATCCCCAAGAATTTATTACATTTGATTAGATATGGCAAAAAATACTGATGACAGAAAAAACACTACTGAACTGGTTACTTCCAGTAATCTAGTGGCATTAGGAACAGTAATAGTAGGAAATATTGGTTCTCAGGGAAATATCCGTGTAGAAGGTACAGTGGATGGATCTCTGGATTCTCAAAAAAAGATTATAATTGGTGAATCGGCCAAAGTAAATGGAGACGTAAGAGCTGGAGATGTAGAAATTTCTGGTCATATAAAAGGAGATATCTATTGCACAGAATCTCTTTATCTCAAAAAATCAGCTTTGATCTATGGTGATATTTACACCAAAAAGTTAATCATAGAAAATGGAGCTGAGTTTAATGGCAAATGCAACATGGGCACCAATCATCAGTTAAAAGTGGAAAGAAAGGATGGAGAAACCAAAAAGCAAGCCTCCTCAAACTGATTCACCTGTTTATGTGAAATATTTTGGGTTGGCTTTTCAGATGTGTACCATTATAGGATTAGGTAGCTATCTGGGGTATAGGTTACATTTAAGAAGTAACATGGAGTTTCCACTCTATTTATTACTTGGCTGTTTTATTTCGACAGCCATAGCCTTTTACCAACTTTTTAAGTCAATTTCTCCCAATAAGAAAAAATAAAGTCAGACTTTGCCTTTCAATTCAAGCTTAAGATAAAATAATTAAAATGAAGGCTTTATTTAAAAATCCATTATTGGGTCTACTTTATTTTACGGTGTTTCTGGCAGTAATAGTATGGCTTATTGAACAATTTCTTCCAGGTCCTTGGTTGCATACCTTGGTTTATTCAATACTATTTTTCTTTGCTGTGCTTACCGGAGTCACAGGTTTTTTGGCTGGTAAATTAATGAAATTAGAAACATTTACTAGTGTTTCTGTCATTTTGGGCACCACTATAATTAGACTTATTTGCTGTATTGTCTTCGTTTTTTTGATTTTATGGCAGGGGCATGAAAATTTACTTTGGTTTGTTGTGGATTTCTTTATCATTTATTTGTTGTACTTATTGTTTGATATGTACGGCTTAATAACTAATTTGCGCCTTCATTCGAAATAGGGGATAAAAATTGTTTTGATGGTCCGCAAATTTATCAGGTTAAGTATCTTAATGTCAGTAATTTTACTGACATTTTCTGCAGCAGTTATGGCTGCCTCAGGTGGTGATGAAGATAAAACAAGCTTCATTATGCACCATATTAAGGATTCTCATGAATGGCATTTTGCCACCATGGGACATACTCATGTAACACTCGCTCTACCAGTGATTATCTATTCTGCTGATAGAGGTGTTGAGTTTTATTCCTCATCGTCCTTTGTAGATCCCGAAACCCATCACTTTGGTGTTGAGCACAACGGGTACTACATAGACGAGCATGACAAGCTTCAAGCAGTGGATGAAAGCAGGTCTTTCACTGATTTGAGCATTACTAAGAATGTTGCAATGCTTTTTTTGATATTGGCGGTAACGCTTTATCTTATGCTGTCAACTTCTAGGTACTATAAGAAGCATCCCAATAAAGCCCCAAGGGGAGTCGCCTCATTTGTGGAACCAATTGTTATTTTTGTAAGAGATGAGATAGCTCGTCCGAACATTGGTCCGAAATACAAAAAATTCACGCCATACCTTTTGACCTTATTCTTCTTTATTTGGATAGGGAATCTATTGGGCTTATTGCCAGGTGCGGCTAACCTTACAGGCAACATTGCTGTTACGATTACTTTGGCGATGATAACTTTCTTCATTACCAATTTTAATGGTAATAAAGATTATTGGAAACATGTAGTAGCTACTCCAGGTGTTCCATTACCACTATTGCTTATTATTGTTCCAGTTGAGATTATTGGTTTGTTTACCAAGCCTTTCGCACTTACTGTTCGACTATTTGTAGCGATCACAGCAGGTCATATTGTAATCCTAAGTTTTATAGGGTTGATATTTGTTTTCGAATCCTATGCAGTGGGCGTAGCTTCCACATTGATGGTAGTGTTCATTAATGTGATCGAATTATTAGTAGCCACTATTCAGGCTTACGTATTTACTTTATTCTCTGCCATGTACATAGGTTCAGCTGTAGCTGAGCATGGACATGAGCATTAATTATGAATTCTTTGTTCAATTAAATTAAATAAAAAACGAGTATGTTAACTTCATTATTATTGACTGCCGGTTTTGCACTTATGGGTGCTGGTATCGGTGCTGGAATTGTTGCGATAGGCGCAGGTCTGGGTATTGGTAGAATCGGTGGACAAGCCATGGAAGGTATTGCACGTCAGCCTGAGGCTGCTGGTAAAATCCAGACTGCAATGTTGATCATCGCTGCCCTTATTGAAGTAGTTTCCTTGTTTGCTGTAGTAGTTTGTCTACTTATCGCACTTAACGGAAATCTTACTTTCTAGAAACAGAAATTGGACCGGCATTAGGCCGGTCCTTTCTTAATTATTGAACAAAACTGATATTTAGCTTAAAAAAATACACGAAATGGATCTGATTACTCCTGGTTTAGGTTTGATTATTTGGCAACTGATAGGTTTTGCCATCTTATTTTTCATTTTAGCCAAATTTGCTTGGAAGCCAATTCTTTCTGCGCTTGATGAGCGTGACAGCACTATTGAGGCATCATTGAATGAGGCTGAGAAAGCAAGGCTAGAAATGCAAAATCTGGTTGCTGACAATGAGCGTTTACTTCAAGAGGCAAGAGTGGAAAGGGATGAGATTTTAAAGTCTGCAAATGAGTTTGCTTCCCAAACCATGGAAATTGCAAAAGAAGAAGCTGCTAAAGTAGGTGCTAAAATGATTGAAGAAGCCAAAGCTGTTATTGAAACTGAAAAACAAGCTGCTTTAACTGATGTTAAAATTCAGGTAGCAGAACTTTCGCTTCAGGTGGCTGAGAAACTTATGAGACAAAATCTCTCAAGTGAAGCTTCTCAAAAAGAATTAGTAGAAGAATTTGTTAAGGATATTAAATTAAACTAACCTACAGGAATGTCAGCATACAGAGTAGCTTCTCGTTACGCAAAATCACTGCTGGAACTCGCAGTAGAAAAAAGTGAATTGGAACAGGTGCATTCAGACATGTCCACTGTTTTGTCCTTAAGCGGAGATTCATCTTTTTTGGATATGGTTAAAAGTCCTGTCATAAGTTCTGAAAAAAAGACAGAAATTTTAAAGTTGCTAGTGGGAGAAAAAACCACTGCATTGACGATAAAGTTTTTTGAATTAGTTGGTGAAAAAGGCAGAACAGCATTTCTTCCAGAAATGGCCACTGCTTTTATCCGACTATACAATGAGCACCTTGGGATACAAACTGCAGAAGTGGTTAGTACCATTCAGCTGGATGATGAACTTCGAAATTCCTTCAAGGATATCGTTAAGGAGGTTTCCGGCAAAAACAAAGTAACACTTGTAGAGAAGATCAATCCAAACCTTATAGGTGGTTTTGTTCTTAGAATTGGTGACAAACAACTTGATGAATCTATCAAGAGTAAGTTACAACAATTGCGTCTGGACTTTACCCAGAACCTTTACGAGAAAAAATATTAAGAAGAAATTAAGCTGTAATCAATAATACTATACAATAATGGCAGATGTAAGACCTGATGAAGTTTCGGCAATATTGAAAGAGCAACTCTCGGAAGCCAAGACTCAAGCAGAATTGGAAGAAGTGGGTACTGTACTCCAAGTTGGTGACGGTGTAGCCCGTATATACGGACTCTCTAAAGCGCAAGCAGGGGAGTTGATCGAATTTGAGAATGGTTTGAGAGCCATGGTCCTCAATTTGGAAGAAGACAATGTAGGTGCTGTGCTCTTTGGAGAAGCTAAATCCGTAAGAGAAGGCGATACCGTTAAAAGAACTAAAAGGATTGCCTCCATTAAAGTAGGTAATGGTATGCTGGGTAGGGTGGTAGACACCTTAGGTATTCCTATTGATGGTAAAGGTGCTTTGGAAGGAGATCTTTATGAAATGCCTCTTGAAAGGAAAGCTCCTGGTGTAATTTACCGTCAGCCGGTAACTGAACCATTGCAAACTGGTATCAAATCTATTGATGCTATGATTCCAATCGGTAGAGGTCAGCGTGAATTGATTATCGGTGACAGACAAACAGGTAAAACTGCTGTTGCTATCGATACAATTCTTAACCAAAAAGAATTTTATGACAAAGGGGAGCCAGTTTTCTGTATTTATGTTGCCATAGGTCAGAAAGCATCTACAGTTGCCAACGTGGTTGCAGCCCTTGAAAAAGGAGGCGCTTTGCCTTATACTGTTATCGTAAGTGCATCTGCTGCAGATCCTGCACCTATGCAATTCTTTGCTCCATTTACTGGTGCAACCATTGGAGAGTTTTTCCGTGATACAGGAAAGCCTGCCTTGGTAGTTTATGATGATCTTTCTAAACAAGCTGTAGCTTACCGTGAGGTTTCTTTGTTGTTGAGAAGACCTCCAGGACGTGAAGCCTATCCTGGTGATGTATTTTATCTTCATTCCAGATTATTGGAAAGAGCAGCAAAAATCAACTCTTCGGACGAGATTGCAAGGCAAATGAATGATTTACCACCTTCTTTAGTTCCTTTGGTAAAAGGAGGAGGATCTCTTACTGCTTTGCCTATAATTGAAACTCAAGCTGGTGACGTTTCTGCCTATATTCCTACCAATGTTATTTCCATTACTGATGGACAAATATTCTTGGAAACAAACCTTTTCAACGCAGGTATTCGCCCTGCCATTAACGTAGGTATTTCAGTATCTCGTGTTGGTGGTAATGCGCAGATCAAAGCCATGAAAAAAGTTGCAGGTACCTTGAAACTTGATCAGGCTGCCTTCCGTGAATTGGAAGCTTTCTCTAAGTTTGGATCAGATCTTGACCCTACTACTAAGCGAACAATCGAAAGAGGTAGAAGGAATCAGGAAATCTTGAAGCAAGGACAATATTCTCCAGTAAGAGTTGACCTTCAGGTAGCCATTATCTATGCTTCTTCTAAAGGTTTATTGGATAATGTACCAGTAGGAAAAGTAAGAGAATTCGAGAAGGATTTTTACAATCTTATCATCGCTCAATACCCTGAAGCACTTACTGCTATCAATAAAGGAGACCTAAATACTGCTGGTGACTTGCTGAAAAAAGCTGTAGAGGAGTTAGCTCCTAAATACAAAGCTTAATTAGCACTGGTCTTAAACAGTATACAAGTAAGAAGGATATAGAATAATTATGGCGAATCTAAAGGAAGTAAAAGAAAGGATCAATTCGGTAAGCTCTACCCAGCAGATTACCAAAGCCATGAAAATGGTAGCGGCTGCTAAATTGAGAAGGGCACAGGAAAAAATTGTGCAGATGAGACCCTATTCTCAAAAATTGACTTCCATCCTAAATAATATTTCTTCTGGAGCAGAAGGAGTGGCAGACATAGCGTATGCCCAAGAACGTAGTGTTGCGAATGTGCTGATAGTGCCAATTACATCCGATAAGGGACTATGTGGTGCTTTTAATTCCAATGTTATCAAGGCTTCTAATGTGGTTATCCAGGAGCATGAAGGTAAAGCTATTACTGTCATGCCTATTGGAAAGAAGGCCATGGATTTCTTTAAAAAGCAGGAGTATCCTTTGATTTCTGAATATGCTGGATTGTTTGAAAATATCACATTCGATCCAATTAAAGCTGCCGCAGAATTTGTAATGGATGCTTTTGTTAATGGAGAATATGATCATGTGGTTTTGGTGTACAACCAATTTAAAAATGTAGCCACTCAGCTTGTTGTTAAAGAGCAATTTCTGCCAATTTCTAAAATTGAGTCAGAAGGTGATGATAAATCCCAACAGGATTATATTGTAGAGCCTTCTAGAGATTACATCATCGAAGAATTAGTTCCTAATTCCTTGAAGATCCAGTTTTATAAGGCCATTTTGGATAGCAACGCCTCTGAGCATGGTGCAAGGATGACTGCCATGAGTAAAGCCACTGACAATGCGGCTGATCTCTTGAAAGATTTGAAACTTGTTTACAATAGAACCAGACAAGCTGCCATTACCAACGAAATTCTTGAAATCGTTGCTGGTGCAAATGCATTGGAAGGTAAGTAATAAGTTATCACTTTAAGATAATTGAAGCCGGTTGTGTAAGCAACCGGCTTTTCTAGTTTTTAGAAGGTCTGCTTAGCTGCCAGAAATAATGGATGCTCATACTTTGCTTGTCCATCTTATTTTACACAATACCACTTCCAATTTTTTAACCCGGATTATGTAATAGGATTTCTCCGCCCTGACATTGTCAGGGGTGAAGCCTGTCCCGTGTTTACGGGAAGTGTTGCAATCGCAAGAAAATCAGACTGTTTGGAGATTTTAACATAGCACCGCTATGGTGAAATTGAAAACAGCAACGAAGTGGCTGATTTTGAAGCGATTTCAGCACGTAATAGAATGTCTATTGCCTATTTCGGGTTGAAGTATACTTTAGGATTATTAAAATTTTCCCTCTTTTATATTTTACCCAGCTCCCTGTATCCGGATTGGTTAGTACTGATATTGAATAATTTCTTCGCTTTATAAGTAGGCTGTTGGCCTTATGATGCTTAGTTACTTGGTGCGGATTGTTTCCTTTGCGCTTTTATTCTTATCTTAACAATGTTGAGGCGGTGTACCTCTACGGAGAAACCTAAATGAATCATGAATTGGTTGATTGGGGAAAGGTTATAGTATATAGCTGAGTAATTTCTCTACGAGTTTGTCTATGTTAGTCATTGTTTTGCCCTGTATTGAATATTCCCGTTCTTATGGAAATTGTAGAAATTGACCAATTTTTAAAGCAAAAAAATGATTACCCGGTACTAGATACCCGGTCTCCGGGCGAATACGCTGCGGGGCATATTCCTAGGGCCATAAACCTTCCTTTATTTGACAATGTACAAAGAGCTACAATAGGCAGCATTTACAAGGAAGAAGGTCGCGAAAAAGCCATTAAGGTTGGACTTAGGTTGGTAGGGTCAAAGTTGGTGCGTTTTATCGAGATTGCTGAATCTTTTGGTTCTAAAAAATTGCTTATACATTGCTGGAGAGGGGGAATGCGTTCTTCAAGCCTGGCTTGGTTACTTGAACTCTATGGTTTTGAAATTCAGGTGTTGAAAGGAGGGTATAAATCCTACAGAAATTATTTGTTGTCTTTCTTTGAACAACCGCTTAAGCTTAAAATTTTATCAGGGTCTACAGGATCCATGAAAACCTTTCTTCTAGAAGAAATGCAAAGAATGGGTGCTCAAGTTGTAGATCTTGAGAAATTGGCCCACCATCAAGGTTCTTCCTTTGGAAGTCATAATGAAGGAGAGCAACCTACTTCCGAACAATTTCAAAATGATATTCTTGAGAATTTTTTAAAATTCTCCCTTGAAAAGGCCATTTGGTTGGAAGATGAATCTTTTATAATTGGGAAGACCCATTTGATATCGGGCTTGTACCAATTAATGCAAAAATCTCCTCGTTACCTCATTGTATTACCAATAGAACAACGACTTGAGGTTCTAGTAAAAGGGTATGGCAATCTACCCAAGGAAAAACTTATTCAATCTACTCTTAACATCGCCAAAAAGTTGGGAAAAGAAAATACTCAACGCGCTGTTGCTCATATTGAAAATGGAGAAATGAAGGAAGCGGCCAGGATAATATTGACCTATTATGATAAAGCCTATTCAAAAGGAATAAATAAAAAAGCAGCTACTATCGAAAAGAAATTTCAACTAAGTATAGATAACCTCGAACGCGTCGCTCACTCTCTTATGAAAGTTGATTAATAGAAACATGGAAAACCATACATTTAAGCTTACAAAATACAGTCATGGAGCTGGTTGTGGATGTAAAATCTCTCCGGCAGTACTAAGTGAAATCCTAAATAGTGAGAATACTGCTAAAATTAATTTTCCCAACCTACTTGTAGGTAACGAGGAGAGTGATGATGCAGCGGTTGTCAGCTTAGATGGAGAAACGGCCATTGTTAGTACCACAGATTTTTTTATGCCTATTGTTGATGACCCTTTTGATTTTGGTGCCATTGCTGCTACTAATGCTTTGAGTGACATTTATGCAATGGGAGCCACGCCTTTAATGGCTATTGCGATTCTTGGTTGGCCCATCTCAAAATTGCCGGCTGCTGTAGCTGCTAAGGTCTTGGAAGGCGGTAGGTCTGTCTGTCACAAAGCTGGTATTCCTCTCGCGGGAGGGCATAGTATAGATGCGCCAGAGCCTATTTTTGGTTTGGCAGTAACGGGCAAAATTGCCGTTAATCATGTAAAAAGAAACAGTACTGCAAAAGTTGGTGATCGCTTGTACTTGACCAAACCAATTGGAGTGGGGATGGTGACAACTGCTGAAAAGAAAGAGTTGGCCGATAAGAATGATGTGCTTCAGGCAAAAACCTCCATGTTGAAGCTCAATGACATTGGGGCAGAAGCAGCAGCCTGGACAGAAGTACATGCAATGACCGATGTAACAGGTTTCGGTTTAGGTGGGCACCTAACGGAAATGTGTAAAGGTGCTGCTGTCTCGGCGCAACTAAGATTGGATGACATCCCTTGTTTTGACTTTGTCCAAAAGTACATAGACCTGGATTGCATTCCGGGTGGTACATACAGGAATTGGGATAGTTATGGACAGGGAATCGCAGTAAGCAGCGAAAGGGATAAATTGATATTGGCCGACCCACAGACAAGTGGTGGGTTATTGATGGCTGTAGATCCTGATAAATCAGATCTGTTTGAAAGGAAAATGAAAGAAAAAGGCTGTAATTTGTCTTCTTTTGGAGAAATCATCTCAAAGCATGAGAAAATAATTTATATAAATAATTTAGTTTGATTCGAGTTAGAGAATAAGGTTTTTGGCTTAGCCAGTTATAGTCAGTTCTTCAATTGCAGAACTGACTATAATACTTTTCTGACTTTACTTAACAATAGGTATTGCCTGTATTTCTTTAATTCCCAATCAATTTATTGATTTGGTTAAGAAGAGCAACCCTTTTTATTTCTGCCTCATTCAAGGGAAGGCCTTTTTTCATTCCAGGCCGTTTATGACCTGTATGATTGAGCAACGCATCCTTGGTAATGGATTGTTTTTCTTTGACTAGGGCCAAGACTTCCGGTCCATGATCTATTTTGCTAAAGACTAACTCTGGATTGTCTTCCATTAGGTACTCGCTTTCTCCTAATCCCTGAAGTAGGCTTCTAGCCATTATCCAATGGCCTTGATCGGCAGGGTGAACACCATCTTTTGCCAATTCAAAAGAGGGATTATGCTGACGTTGGTCATCCTGAAATTTTCGCATTGGCCAATGCAAGTCAATTACCTTCCAATTTTCAGTATATCGCTGGCTTACTAACCAAGAAGCATATATATCCAGAACATTGGCATAAGCGGCGCCTTTGTTTTCATCGTATATTGGAGGTGTACTGTGTATGATCTGAGCTCCTATTGCCAGGGCCTTTAGATGTAATTTCTTCTGCCCTTGTTTGTAGGCCTCAAAACGTTGCTCGTCAAAGGGAAGGTAAATGCCGTCATTCATCCCGTAATTGGAAAAAATTAGATCTGGTTTTATTTCATCCAATACCCTATCCAGTCTTTCATGTAAGTCAGGTCGAGGAAATTCTCCTCCTGCATGGCCCTCTTCAGAAAGTCCTGAAACAGTTTCACTAGGCAAGCCAACATTGATGAAATCCCAGTCCCTTTCTGGATGAGAAAGCCTGAGATAGGTTTCTACATAATCAACATACTGGCCGGAATAGGTGATGCTATTGCCGAGAAAAAGAACTTTTTTTGCAGTGCTGGGGATGGAATAGGTTTCCGGTGCTGTAAGGTTTGGGATAAGAAGCGCCCAAAGGAAAAATCCTAGTATTGATTTAAGTAACATTGGTTAAAGTTATGTGATCAAATTTGGCCTTCAATATACTTAAATTTGTTTTAAAGGTCTTGTTGATCTGTATTCCTTTTGTTGAGCCAACTGGATAATTTAGCAAGATCTTCCTCTATAATTTCTCGTTCTTTTTGATTCTCATTAAGTTTTTTCATCATCTTTTTTATTTGGTAATCAGGCTTTACAGCCAATAACCTGTAAAAGAAACTAGCAAATATAAACCCTTCCCTTGCTTTCATTAATAAAGCCCGAAGTTTATATCCACGAGACAATTGCGTTATTTTGGCTACTTTAACCAGCCTTAATGACCTGACGAATGAGACAAAAGGCAATAGTATAATCAATAAATCGATCCAGTTTTTCTTGATATAATTGAATTTGTCATTAGCTATGGCTATCAATAGTAGAAATTCAAAAGTAAAGGCCAGCCAGATAAACCCCTGAACCAAGCCTAGTATTAGGGATAGATCTGTATTTAAGAACGTTTCTACCTCTTCATAAAACTGCCATTCTATTAACAACACGGGGATTATCAAAAGTGCAATAACAATCATAGGAATTGAAAATTGCTTTTTCAGGTGATTGAATAAGCCCTCATTGCACTTTGACCAAGCATAAAATGGTAGCCAGATTTTTTCCGGTTCAAGTAAGTGGCGTTGGCCAATGGCTATAGGAGGGAAAATTAAACAGAGTAACTTTCTAATAAATGAACTTTGGGCTATTTTGATTTTATTGGTATAGGCCAAAAAAATCACCATCAAGGCATCCAACACAAATAAGCCCCATAACAGACCGTAGATTACAGCTAAACTAGATATGAAGGAAGAGTACTGCAATTCACCTTCGTTTACTGAGAAATTATTTATAATAGCCGCTGCTATTACTAGCATGATCAAAGCGATAATGAATTTTGGCCAAACAATTATTTCCTGGTATTTGGTAAGTTTATTTACCGCCTTTATCCGAAGCCCTGTTTGTAAGGAGTTGTCCCTATTCGATTGAACTTGCAATAGGAGCGGATAGTCTTTAGAAAGTTTGCCAATAGGAGAAAGGACCTGCTCTCTTTGCAAAATAGCTTCCATCTGAGCTATGATGAAGGGATTTTGACATCGGTCAATGGCTGAAATTAAGGCTGCTTTTTTATCGACAGTTTTTTGGTCCATAACAGTTGGTTAAAGAACAAAGGTAAGGGCTAAAGGCTGTACTCCAAAAACCTGGTTTACTCATTGTATTTGGAAGGAGTCAGGAATGTTTATTTTACCTTTTTAGATGCTACGTTTAATCATAGAATGGAGTGTAGATGTGGGACCAGAAAGAGTTTGATAGGAATACTGGGAGACTACAATAGGAAGAATACCAAGCTTGTGAAAGATGTTTTCCAGTTTTAGGTTTGATGAATGCAGGTAATTGGGTAAGTGTTTGAAATTGTTTAAGTTATATAAGAATGATTGGATTTCTATAAATAGGGTTTTGAAAGCGAAAGAATAATATTTTAGAATTTGACTTTACATTGTTTTTGTCATAAATACTCACTAAATTTTCAACAAAGACTACAGAAATGAGCAAAGACAAAGGAGAAAAAAAAGATCCCAAAAAGAAAGCAGGGAAAACCCTGATGGAAAAAAGGGCGGATAAGAAAGCCAAAGAGTTGGACAAGAAACGCAACGGATAGCTTTAACCATGAATTTAGATAACAATGCCCGGAGATTTCTCTTGGGCATTGTTTGAATTAAACCCAGTCGCAAATGACCTACACAAAATCCGCAAAAACTTATCGGAAAGTGGTGCTCACCTTATTCCTATTGCTAAATGTCAGTTCGGCAATTGCCCAAGCGCAAGACCTTGTAATCGCTACTTTTAATATTCGTTATGATAACCCCAATGACGCACCCAATACGTGGGAAAACCGCAAGCTACCTGTCAGTCAATTAATTCGTTTTCATTCATTTGATATTTTTGGAATTCAAGAGGGCTTGCACCATCAAGTAAAAGACCTTGAAAGTCTTTTACCAAATTTTGCCTTTGTAGGCAAGGGTAGGGATGATGGTAAAGAAAAAGGAGAATATTCTGCTATATTCTATCAAAAAGAAAAATACAAAGTAGAAGAAAGCGCTACCTTTTGGTTGGCACCGGAGACTGATCATCCAAACAAGGGCTGGGATGCTGCACTGCCTAGGGTTTGTACCTGGGCCAGAATGGTTGAAATAGCTACGGGGAGAAGTTTTTATGTTTTCAATACTCATTTTGATCATCGCGGTGTTGAAGCGAGGAATCAAAGTGCGGCATTGATTCTTGATAAAATTAAAACCATTAATTCGCAAAATCTTCCGGTATTTTTAATGGGAGATTTTAATGTCGACCAAAGCACAGATGCTTACCGTTTATTAAAAAATGCTGAGGGAATGAAAGATACCTTCGACTCAGCCGATTTTGTATATGCAAACAACGGAAGCACCAACGCTTTTGACCTTACTAAAAGTCATGACAGGATCATTGACCATATATTTGTCAGTAAAGGTTTAAAGGTCAAGAAATATGGTATACTTACTGATACCTATCAGAACCGTTTTCCTTCGGATCACTTTCCAGTGATGGCAGTAATTGCCTGGTAATTTTAGGGTAGCACCGCTATGTTGAACCTGTCTGCCGACATGAAGGCTTGATAAAAGCAATGAAGTGGTTGATTTTGAAGTGATTTTAGCACGGTACAGGTTTACTTTAGCCTAATTTCGGTTTGAACCCGGGAGAGCACTTTTCCTTCGATTTATAAAGCAGTTTGCAAACAAACCCTAAGGTACAATCTAAGTTTATAACCGTTTAAGGATTAGGTATAGGTTTTAGTTTTGATTTTTAATATACTGCTTATTGTTTATGAGGAAAATACTAATCCTTCTAAAAAAGCTTGGTATGATTTAAAATTTATGAGTATAGTTTGAAGTAATCAATTGTAAACCTGATATGGATTCAACCAACAAAGACACCCGAAGAAAATTTATTAAGACTTCCGGAATGGCCACACTAGGCTTTATGGGACTTTACCAATTTATAAATCCAGGTAGCGTTATGGGGAGCACAGCAGCTCCTGCGGCATTGGGCTATGGGCCATTAAAAAAGGATCCCGCGGGGATTTTAAATCTGCCTGAAGGTTTTTCCTATAAGATTCTGACAAAGAAAGGCGACAAGATGGACGATGGTTTTTATTTGCCGGGAGCCTCAGATGGAATGGGAGCCTTCCAAGGAAAAAATGGTAGAACAATTGTTGTTCGGAACCACGAACTTAGTCCAGATTCTTTAGAGAATTCTGGTTTTGGAAAGAACAATGAATTGTTAGATAAGCTTCCTTCTAAAGATTTTTATGATTTTGGAAAAGGATTATTGCCAGGACTTGGTGGTACTTCTACCTTTGTTTATAATGAAAATACAGGAGAATTAGAGAAGCAGTATATCAGCTTGGCAGGAACTGTAAGGAATTGTGCAGGAGGCATTACTCCTTGGGGAAGTTGGTTGACTTGTGAAGAAAGTACGCTCAAAAAGGGAGGTTATGAAGGACGTTTAGAGAAAGACCATGGTTTTGTTTTTGAAGTGCCTGCCTCAGAGAAAATTCAAAGGGCAAAGCCTTTACCAATCAAAGCTATGGGTAGGTTTAACCATGAAGCTGTAGCCGTTGATCCAGCATCAGGGGTGGTTTATCTTACAGAAGATCGGGGAGATGGTATCTTCTACCGTTACATACCTAACAGCCCTGGAAAGCTTCTTAAAGGCGGGAAACTTCAGGCACTTGCCATTCTGGGTGAAAAAAGCAGAGATACCAGAAACTGGGAAGACAGTGAAGGACCTGAATTTCCATTGATGAAAAGTCATGACGTGACTTGGATAGACATTGAAAATGTAGAAAGTCCTGAAGATGACCTTCGGTTCCAAGGTTTTGATAAAGGCGCTGCAGTATTTGCTAGAGGAGAAGGTATTTGGTATGGTGATAAGGAAGTTTATTTTGCATGTACCAACGGTGGTAAAATAGGTGCGGGACAGGTTTTTCGATACACACCAAGTGTAGATGAAGGAACAGCAGCAGAAAAAAATAACCCTGGAAAGTTGACCCTATTTGTAGAATCAGTAGACAGAGAAATTTTGAAAAACTGTGATAACTTGGCTGTTGCCCCTTGGGGAGATGTGATATTGGTTGAAGACCACAAACATCCATTCCTTGTTGGTGTCAATCCAAAAGGAGAGTTGTATCATTTGGCTGAGAATGTAGGTTATGAGTCAGAGATGGCCGGAGGGGTGTTTTCACCTTCTGGAAAAACCTATTTTGTGAATATCCAGGGACCTGGAATCACATTGGCCATAACTGGACCTTGGAAAACTTAAGTTATTAATCAGATAAAATCCCCCCACCTTCCTGCGAATTGAAGATGGGGTATAATTATTAAATACAAAAACACTTAAGGTTCGGCAAATGTGCCTTGACCTTGTGAAATTGCAAAATAGAAGGATGAACAATGATTGAGTGACTTTTGGTCTGATTGTATAAGAAATGGATAAGGTAAATATAATGGGCGATTGATTACTTTGGAATTATAAGGAATCAGAGCTTAAATTTTAATAAAAATAGCGCTCAAACGGTTACTTTTTCCATATTTTACAGCTCAGGTCAGAATAGTTTTGTTATTCATTAAAACATCATCTATATTTGCCACTCAAAATTAAAAATGATGGCCACTCAAAAGACCAAAAAAGGGAAAGCAGCTCCTGATACATCCAATGAGCTTCTCGAGAATCCTGAAGCAATCGCTGACCGCTTAGGCAGAGGTGAGACTTTCTTGAAGGAAAACACCAAGTTGGTTGGTGGGATAATTGGATTAGCAATATTGGTTATTGCAGGAATTGTTGGATTTCAGATACATAAAGCCAACCAGAACAAGCAGGGACAGGCTGAAATGTTTCAAGCAGTATACTATTTCGAACAGGATAGTGTAAATTTTGCTTTAAATGGAGATGGTGTAGAACCAGGATTCCTAAGTATTATCGATGAATATGGAGGTACTGATGCCGCCAATTTGGCTCATTTCTACGCAGGATCTATCTACCTATCAAAAGGTGAATTTCAATCTGCTGTTGATCATTTGAAAAAGTTTTCTTCTTCTGATTTCTTGGTACAAGCGCATGCTTATGCCTTAACAGGAGATGCATACTTGGAGTTAGGTGAGTTGGATGAAGCCATCAGTTTCTATAAAGATGCTGCTGCTTACAAATCCAATGAATTTTTCACCCCTAAATATTTGACTAAATTAGCCATAGCCTATGAAGAGGCAGGGGATTTGAAGAATGCTATAGCTACTTACGAGGAGATAGAAACGAAATATTCGGATGCCTACGAATACAGTGAGGCGCGAAAGCAAAAAGCCCGCCTTGAAGGTCTGGCTTCTAATTGATATGAATTAAATCATTGATACAAAAGAGTAAGACCTGTAAGGTTTTACTCTTTTTTTGTGAATTAATATTAAACTTATGGCTACATCATTAAAAAATCTAAGTCAGCATACCCAAGAAAATGTTACTGATATAAGTGATAAAAAATTCGCTTTGGTAGTTGCTGAATGGAATGATGAAATCACCTCTTCTCTTTACAGTGGTGCTATCGAAACGCTTTTGCGCTACGGGGCGAAAAAGGAAAATATTTACAGAAAAAACGTACCTGGATCCTTCGAGCTCACGCTAGGTGCACAATGGTTGGCAAAACTTGATGAGATCGATGCAGTGATTTGTTTAGGTTGTGTTATCCAGGGAGAAACACGTCATTTTGATTTTATCTGTGATGCTGTTGCCAATGGTATTACTCAGGTAGGTTTAAAATATGATAAACCTGTGATCTTTGGTGTGTTAACACCAGACAATCAGCAGCAAGCGCTGGATAGAGCGGGTGGGAAACATGGCAACAAAGGAGATGAAGCAGCCATCACGGCAATTAAAATGTTGGGCTTTTAAACCAATTCGAATCAACTTATTATTATAAATCTGTTATTCTAATGAAAATTATGAAATTTGGCGGTACTTCAGTAGGAAGACCGGAAAGAATGCATCAGGTTAAGGATCTGATCACATTAGATAATGAAAAGAAAATTGTGGTATTGTCTGCTTTGTCAGGGACTACCAATGCATTAGTAGGTATAGGTGATGCCTTATCTGCTGGTAAAAAAGAGGAAGCCAAGGATAAAATAGATAGTTTGCATGCGCATTATCTTGAGTTTTATCAGGATTTGCTGAGCTCAGAAGCAGGAAAAGCAAAAGCATTTCAGATTATCAATGAGCATTTTGAGTTCTTGACCATTATTCTTAAAATATCCTTCAACGAAGCGATTAATAAAGATATTCTTGCTCAAGGTGAATTGTTGTCTACCAAGCTTTTTTATACTTTGCTCCAAGAGCAGGGAATTCCAGCCGTGTTTTTGCCGGCCTTGGAATTCATGTGTATTGATGAAAACAATGAGCCTAACCTTGGGAAAATAGGTGAAAAATTGGGATCCATATTGTCTGGATATCCTGAAGAAAGCATATTTATAACTCAAGGATATATTTGCAAAAACCACTTGAATGAAGTGGATAACCTTAAAAGGGGAGGAAGTGATTATACAGCGTCTTTAATCGGATCTGTTATCTCTGCTTCAGTTGTTGAAATTTGGACGGATATTGATGGGATGCATAACAATGACCCACGCATAGTTGACCAAACCAGACCTATAGCCCAATTGTCTTTTGATGAGGCGGCTGAGTTGGCTTATTTTGGTGCTAAAATATTGCATCCTGCTTCTATCTGGCCTGCCCAGTTACATAATGTTCCAGTAAAGCTCCTTAATACCATGGAGCCTAGTGCCGCAGGTACGACCATCACAGGTGCTGGAGAAGGTACCGTCGGAGTCAAAGCAATTGCAGCTAAAGATGGAATTACTGCTGTAAAAATCAAGTCTAGCCGCATGCTTTTAGCACATGGATTTTTGAGAAAGGTTTTTGAGATTTTTGAAAAATACAAAACCTCGATTGATATGATCACAACCTCCGAGGTAGCCATATCCTTGACCTTAGACGATACCAGTCATTTGAAAGAGATCACTGCTGAACTAGAGAAACTAGGAAAAGTAGAAGTTGATCATTACTTGTCTATTATCTGCATCGTTGGTAATTCCATTATGGAAGAACCAAAAGTGTTGAATAAAATTATCACAAGTTTGGAAGGTTTTCCACTTAGAATGGTCTCTTATGGTGGAAGCAAACACAATGTGTCTCTATTAATTGATGGCAAACATAAAAATCAAGCCTTGAAAAGCTTGAACAATGGATTGTTTGAATTTAATTAATAATGTCTGGACCTGATACAAATAAATCCAACTTTTTGGAAAAACTGCAAACCAAATGGAAACTGAAAAGTCTCTGGCAGGTTGTATTGGTTCTGGTTGTATTTGCTTGTACGGGTTTTACCATTCTATTTATTAAGCAACCAATTTTCGATTTTTTGGGCTTGGATACCAGTAAAGGTAGTTTCTTTAAAACGTTACTTTACCTATTGCTGGTATTGCCTTTATATCAGGTGATTCTTTTGGTATATGGTTTTATTTTTGGGCAGTTTGCTTTTTTTTGGGAAAAAGAAAAGCAATTTTTCCGTCGGATGGCAGGATTTTTCTCCCGTAATAAAAAGTAAAACTAAAATTATTGACAGGTAAAAAATAGTTATAAATGGCGAAGCAAAGAGGTTTACCTTTAGAAGAAAGTGACAAAAGAAAATTGAATAAAAAGAACTTTGAAAAGCTTTTTGGGATTTTCGAGTTTGCCATGCCCTACAAAGTTCCTTTTATCATAGGGATGGTTTTTCTGTTTTTTTCGAGTCTAATGCTCTTGACTTTCCCCTATGTTGCAGGGAAGTTAATTGACGCGGCCTCAGGAAAAGATTGGATTATTAATGATATCAATGGAATAGCTTTCGTATTGATTGGAATTCTGTTTATACAAAGTATCTTTTCCTTCTTTAGAGTTTGGTTATTTGCAAAGGTGAGTGAAAACTCTATGCGAGACATTAGAGTGGCTTTGTATGAGCGATTGGTTCGATTGCCCATGACTTTTTTTGATCAGCGAAGAACAGGTGAATTGATCAGTAGAATTACTTCTGATGTGACCATGCTTCAGGATACCTTTTCCATTACTCTTGCAGAGTTACTTCGTCAGATCATTACCTTGTTTGCAGGTATAATCTTCTTATTCTATACCACTCCGAGGCTCACGCTTTTTATGTTGATTACTATTCCTGTGCTTGTGGTGATTGCCATGATCTTCGGGAAATTTATAAGAAAACTATCAAAGAAAACCCAAGACCATCTTGCTTCTGCCAACGTTGTCGTAGAAGAGACTTTACAATCTATAGTAACAGTCAAATCTTTTACTGGAGAGGCTTATGAGATTAATCGCTATCGAAACAAACTCAATAGTGTAGTAGCGGTAGCCTTAAAAGCAGCCGGATTCAGAGGGGCATTTATTTCCTTTATTATTTTCGCGTTGTTCGGAGGAATTGTTGCCGTTATCTGGTATGGTGCTACTTTGGTTAGTGCTGGCGATATGAGTGTTGGTGATCTTGTTTCTTTTGTTTTGTACACTACTTTTATTGGCGGATCTATTGCTGGTTTAGGAGATATTTATGGTCAGGTACAAAAAGCCATAGGTTCTTCAGAACGGGTGTTGGAAATTTTGAATGAAGCGACAGAGAAGCAAACAGGTACCGCCTTCTTAGGTCGTATGAAAGGATCAATACGTTTTGACAAGGTTTCGTTCCATTACCCTACTAGACCAGAATACAGGGTGTTAAATGAATTGTCATTGCATGCCGAGCCTGGAGAGAAAATAGCACTAGCTGGTCACAGCGGTGCCGGTAAGTCTACCATAATTCAGTTGCTGCTTAAGTTTTATGAAGTAGGAAGTGGGTCAATTTTGTTGGATGACAAATCCATTACAGATTGGAATCCTCAGGGTTTAAGGAAAAATATTGGTATGGTGCCTCAGGAGGTGCTTCTATTTGGAGGGTCTATTCGAGAAAATATTCGTTATGCCAAGCCTGATGCTAGTGATGAAGAACTTTTGCAAGCTGCTAAACAGGCCAATGCCTTAGAGTTTATTGATAAATTCCCGGAAGGCCTTGATACTTTAGTAGGGGAAAGAGGAATTAAACTATCTGGTGGACAAAGACAGCGGATTGCCATTGCCAGGGCAATATTAAAGGATCCAGCAATCCTGATTCTTGATGAGGCGACTTCCTCATTAGATGCTGAAACGGAATCCTTGGTTCAGGAAGCTTTGGATAAGTTAATGAAAGGGAGAACTACCATTATTATTGCTCATAGGTTGTCTACCATCAGAAAAGTGGATAGAATCTATGTGATAAAAGATGGTCAAGTCATTGAAGAAGGAAACCATGAATCTTTGTCAAGTAAAGAAGGGGGCCATTATGCCCACCTTGTTAATCTGCAATTTGCTGATGATATTTTACGGCCTTTAGACTAATGTCTAAGCTTTGAACCTGATGAGTTAAGGCACCTACGGAAATAAAATCTACACCCGATTCGGCTACTGCTACGATAGATGTTTCGTCAATACCTCCGGAAGCTTCTGTAACAAATCGTTTATTGATTAATGCTACAGCTTCTTTCATATCGGCTGGTGACATATTGTCTAGCATAATGATGTCTACTCCACCAATTTCAAGGACTTTTTGTACCTCTTTTAAATTTCTGGTCTCGATTTCAACTTTTAGATTCAGCTTTTTTTCTTTCAGGTAGGTGTGTGTGGCGCTAATAGCTTCGGCTATTCCACCGGCAAAATCGATATGGTTGTCTTTAAGCATAACCATGTCATACAAAGCGTACCTATGGTTTTGACCTCCCCCTATTGCAACAGCCCATTTTTCCATCATTCGGAAATTTGGAGTTGTCTTTCTAGTGTCCAGTAATTTGGCTGAAGTGTGTTTTATTAGGGAGTTGAAATGGTGGGTTTTGGTAGCTATTCCACTCATTCTTTGCATGCAATTCAATACCAGTCTTTCAGTACTTAATATTGATTGTGCACTTCCTGCAACCGTGAGACCTATATCTCCATACTTCACCGTATCTCCATCATTTATTAATAAATCTACTTTAAGGTCAGGATCGTAAAAGTTGAAGATCCGTTCAGCCAATTCAAGCCCAGCAATTATGCCTTCCTCTTTTATTAATAAAGTTGCCTTTCCTTGTTGATCGGTAGGAACGGATGCCAATGTCGAATGGTCGCCTTCACCAATATCTTCATTGAAGGCTGATTTCATAAATTGGTTTAACCGCTCTTCTGTTATATAGTCTTTCATGATAAACCAAAAGTAAGAAAATAATTTTTTCCGGCAGGTATAATTATTGTTTGACGAAATCCAGGCTGTAGACCAACCAATTTCCATCTTTTAATTCTTTTCCTCTAATCAATACACTAAAGGTATTGTCTATGGAGGTATATGTGCCTAGGAGATAACTGTTTTCATTGTCAATTTTTCGTTCCTTCTTAAGTTCAAAGCTGCTTATAGGGTTTTCTTTAAAGAAATTTGCCAAGACAATTTCTGCCTGACTTTTAGAAAAATCTCTTCTTTCGTTATCGAAACGGATCTCTACCATCTCTCCTAGGTAGGATGAAATTGCCTTACTTGAGCCTTGTTGTAATGCGAAAATAATGGGGTATTCTTTGTCCTGACCTTTTCCCATTAAGGAATGCGTTAACAAAAAAGTGGCAACCAAAAGAAATTTAGTAATTAAGCGAAACATTTTTACTCTCTATCAAATTCCAGACCAATATATTAAAAAAAATAATTTTTATTAAATGAAATTATATGAGTTTCCTATTTGGCAATTGGTAGAGTAGAATATTTTCCAATTTGCTGACCTCTATCTTTTATTGTCTTATATTTGCGTGGTAATGAATAATGAATTGGGATGTTTTTCCCGCGAAAGTTTTAGGGATTAAAACAGCATTTTCCTGAAAATTTTTAATTGATAGAAACCAATAGAAAAAGACATGAATAAAAAAGTTTTATTGATGATACTAGACGGATGGGGAATTGCCCCAAATCCTGAAGTTTCTGCTATTGATAAAGCCAAAACGCCTTTTATCGACAGTTTATTTGAGAAATATCCACACTCTAAATTAGAAGCCTCAGGTTTGGCAGTTGGTCTACCTGAAGGACAAATGGGTAATTCTGAAGTAGGTCATATGAATATAGGGGCCGGTAGGGTTGTTTATCAGGATTTGGTTAAAATTAATAAGGCGGTAAAAGAGGGAGATCTTAATGACCACCCTGTGTTGAAGAAAGCTTTTTCTAATGCCAAATTAAATGGTAAGAAAGTGCATTTCCTTGGCTTGGTTTCTGATGGTGGTGTACACGCGCATATTTATCACCTGAAAGGTCTTTGTGATGCAGCAAAAGCCAATGGGTTGGATGATAATGTTTTTATTCACGCTTTTACAGATGGAAGAGATACTGATCCTAAAGGAGGGCTAAGATTTTTAGAAGACCTTAAGAGTCATTGTGAAGGCTCAACTGGTAAGGTAGCGTCAATAGTAGGTAGATACTACGCAATGGATAGAGACAATCGCTGGGAGAGAGTTAAGCTAGCTTATGATGCGATGGTCAATGGAGAAGGTGAAAAGTCAAAAGACATGCTTTCGTCCATTAGAAAATCTTATACCAATGGGGTTACCGACGAATTCATTCGCCCTATAATTCAGGTGGACGAAAAAGGGAAACCTTTGGCAACCATAGAAGAAGGAGATACAGTAATCTGTTTTAACTTTAGAACGGATAGGGGAAGAGAAATTACAGAAGTGTTGACTCAGAAAGATTTTCCTGATTACAACATGAAAAAACTTGACCTTGACTACGTTACTTTTAGTAGGTATGATGAAAAGTACAAGGACATTGCTGTAGTGTTTGAAAAAGACAATCTTAAAAACACTTTAGGTGAAGTGTTGGAGCATAATCATAAGAAGCAGATCAGAATCGCTGAAACTGAAAAATATCCACACGTGACATTTTTCTTTTCTGGAGGAAGAGAAAAGATTTTTGAAGGAGAGAATAGGATATTGTGCAATAGCCCTAAAGTGGCCACCTATGACTTGCAACCTGAAATGTCTGCTTTTGAGATTGCGAAAAAAATCAACCAAGAACTTCCCAAAAAGGAGGCTGATTTTATTTGCTTAAATTTCGCTAATGCAGACATGGTAGGACATACTGGGGTTTTTGATGCTGCAGTAAAAGCTTGTGAAGCAGTAGATGAATGTGCTTCTTCCGTAATCGAAACAGCCTTGGATAATGATTATACAATTATCGTAATTGCAGACCACGGCAATAGTGATGTAATGATGAATCCTGACGGATCACCTAATACGGCCCACACCACGAATCTGGTGCCGTGCATCATGGTGGACAAGCATGATAGACTTGAAGTCAACGATGGGAAATTAGGAGATCTTGCACCAACTATATTAAAACTAATTGGTATAGAAAGCCCCGTTGAAATGACGGGAAACGTCCTTTTAAAAGCATAGAATAGATGGGCAGGTGCCATAATTTTATTTACCTGCTAATGTTGGTGGGGATTCTGACTTCTTGTAAAAAGGAAGAAAAAGGACCATTTGCAAACCCAACTCAGATTGATAAATATTTTCCGCTAACTCAATTCTTGCAAAAAAGTATTGATAAGGTAGGAGATGCTGAAGTGGTGAAGGAAGTTCGTTTCAATGAGGAATCTGAAATTGTTGATTTCAGGATGGATAGTTTGGTTTGGAGACAGGAGCTTGACTTTTTCTTTCAGGCAGACATAAACAAAGCCTCACTGGCCTCTTCCTATGAAAGCATTGAAGAGTCTGGACTTTTAATACATAGGCTAAAACCTGCTGAAAAAGGGACGATTAAAGAGATAAAGGTCAGTAAACAATCCGGAAAGATTGCATCCATCTCGATTCTTTCTGTGATTGACAATCTGTTTTACAATTCAACTGTGGAAGGCCTGATTAAAATGAATGACAATGAAGAAATAAGTTCTTATCGACTATCAGGAAACCAGAAAGTTTGGTTTTTGTCAAACACCAAGCTTTTTGTTGAGGGTAAAGTGAAATAATAATTACATTTATTAAAACGCATAAAAAAGCCAGTTAAGATTTCTTAACTGGTTTTTTCTATTTGATGAATTGTATTGATACCGTGATTGTGAGTGGATTAGTTTAGGGGTTAGATCCTAGACCTAAAATCTACTGTAGGTTTTGAATCCAATGATTTCATGGCCTGTTCCATGATCCCAAAGTGGAGTGCTGAATTTTCTCAATAGCCCAGTTTTTGGTATTCCATTTTTAATTAGACAAAGGCAAAGAATACCAACCAAGTAATAAACAGTATTGGAAGTAAAATTGGAATGGAAAACCTTAAAATGTATCCAAAGAAGGAAGGCATTTTAATTCCACTTTGCTCTGCTATAGATTTCACCATAAAATTAGGTCCATTACCTACATAGGTCATGGCTCCAAAAAACACAGATGCAATGGAAATGGCCATTAGTTCAAAGGCAGAATCAAAGTAATTGTCCATTGCAAAATCCTTTACATGTTGAATGGTATTGATGTCAGCTCCTTGAGAGGCCATGGCTGCAGCCAGAAAGTTGAGGTAGGTTGGTGCATTGTCTAAGAATCCAGAAAGAATTCCCGTGCCCCAATACAAGGTATTGTGAGTGATCATTGCAGCACCTTCCGCTGACTTGGCAAATCCACCTACCAATTCGAGGGCAGGCATCATGGTTCCAAAAATACCAATAAAGATAAAGGCAACTTCCCGGATAGGCTCGAAATTAAACTCATTTCCAGCTAGGGCTTTTTTATCGGCAAATTTAAAAGAGAAATAGGCCACGGAGAGCATGATTGCCTCTCTTATAAAACTGAATTTCTGTCCATCGTAATGAATCGCAGGAACCCAATCAAGTACATTCGGGTCGAGAAATACAGAAATAATGATTACCAAAAGCCAAAAGAAATTTTTCGTTCCTTTTAATGATATTTTATTGCTGTATTGGGTTTGTTCATTAAGTACAACACCTTCACCTTTTGTACCATATTTTCGATCAACAAAATAAAACAGGATGGACAAAATGGTCAAAGCCATAATCCAAGCTGGCCAATTGTGTTCCAATGTCCAGAAGAAGGGTACACCTTTAAGGAAACCAAGAAACAATGGTGGATCTCCTATAGGTGTTAAAGAACCTCCAATATTACTTACCATAAATATGAAGAATATGATATGGTAAGCTTGGATGTTGTTTTTATTCAGTCGAATAAAAGGACGAATCAATAACATAGAAGCACCTGTAGTACCTATTAGATTGGAGATCAATGCACCTATTATCAAAAGCAATACATTTGCCATAGGTGTTGACTTCTTATCCACTTCTATTAATATCCCTCCTGAGGCAATGAACAAGGAAGCCAATAAAGAAATAAATTGGATGTACTCGGCCAGTGCATGGACAGGATTATGGACATTGCCTAGTACGAAAAGGTAGTACAGGACAACCATGGTAGCTAGACCAACAGCAATTTTTGGGTAATTGTGGTGCCAAAAATTCTCGTAAAACAATGGCCCGGTAGCAATCATAAGCAGTAATGCTACAAAAGGAATAACCAGCCATCCCGGTGGATGATGATGTTCGGGCTCATGATCCACGGAGGAATCAACTTGCACGACTGGTTCTTGAGTATTAGTATTTATTTCATGATTATCCGCCTGAGCGATATATTGAGTAGTAGTTAAGTTTTCGGCTTGTAAGTGTTGGGGAACACTTACGCTTATTAATCCAATGAATAGGAGCCATGAAGCTAAATATTTCTTCATTCACTTGTATTTATTGTGTAAAGAAAGTTTAAAGTTAGGATTTTCGAACTTTGTTGAAAGAACGATTAGTTGCAATTTAATTCACTAAGCTAGCTAATTTGTCTATTAGTAACCAAATAATTTTTTTGCAGCGGTTGAAAATTCTTCATTTTTTGATCGCAGAAGGCTTATGTTTAATTTTAACGGATCTTTTGAAGGGCGATTTCTAATGCTGTTTGTGCAATTGTTGTCTTTTGTGGGTTGAAAGTATGGCATTTTTTTAATGCTTTGTAAACGGTCCTGCTCACATGATGAAACATGGCCTCATCTGTGATTTGGGTTTTGTCAGACATAAGGTAAGCAGTGATACTTGCAAGACCAGCATTGGATATGAAATCAGGGATAAGAGAAATTTTATCATCGGCCAATTTGGTTACAGGACCAAGGAAAATATCATTTTCAACAAAAGGGAAATTTGCCCCACAAACGATTAATTCCAAACCACCATTAATCAACCTATTCAAATGATTTTTTTGGATTAACCGAGCCTTTGCCGCTGGGATTAATAGGTCTGTAGGGATATCCCAGAGTTGTTCTTTGGCAATATCAAATGGGATTAACTTGTCACTAACAAGTTGATTGTTTTCTTTGTTTAGAAATAGGGAAGTAATCTCGTCCGGGTTTATTCCGTTTTTATCGATAATGGCTCCCTCCAGGGATATAATACCTACGATTTGCACACCTTCTTTAGCCAAAAAATAGGTAGCGGCAGCACCTACATTTCCCCAGCCTTGAATAATGGCTTTTTTTCCAGCAGCATTTCCTCCCCAAATCTTATAAAAATGTTGTACGGATTCGGAAAGACCATAACCTGTGATCACGTCACTGATTTGGTATTTGGTTGTGGAATTTGGAAGGTACTTTGGGTTTTCAACTATTTTAGAAAGGCCCTGCCTTAATTGACCTATTTTTCTAATTTTCTTTGTGTCTCCGGCCTTATAGTGGGCATTGACCACGCCTTCTTGAGGATGCCAAAGTCCAAAATCCTCTGTAATAGGGATTAATTCGGTGTTTTCATCTATATTAATTCCAGCACTAGTGCCGTAGTAGCTTTTTAAAATTGGAGAAACTACCTTAAACCATCGTTCGAGAACACCTGCCTTTCTAGGATCTGCCGGGTCAAAATTGATCCCTGACTTGGCACCACCGATTGCTGGCCCTGAAACCGTGTTTTTTATAGCCGTGTTTTTAGCCAATTGAATCACTTCATTTTTGGATAGCCCTAATTTCATCCTGGTATCGCCAATTGCTGCTCCTCCTTTTAGGCTATCGATCACCAACCAACCTTCGGCCTCTGTTTCACTATCGCTCCACTCAAATACAATCTCTGGCTGCTGGTTTTCAAATTTTTTCAGTAATTCTCTCATTTATTTTTTAAATTTTATTTTTATTAAAAAGTCCAAAAATAGTACCGCCACAGTTGTCTCTTGATGCCCCTGTGACTGAGGCTAAGCAATTGTTCTCCTCACGGAGGCGCAAGACAGCAAGAAATGCAAATACCAAAGCTTCTTTAAAATCAATGATCTGCTTTTCTGGAAGAACTACATTTACTTTATGACTAATTTTATTAGATAGTTTATTAATAAAAAAGGTATTGTAGGCACCACCGCCAGTTATCAAAAGTTGGGATTTGGTTAGCTTGGGGCCGACATGGTCTAGAATAGTTTTAGCAATGCAATCTGAAAAATGTTCAGATAGTGTAGCCAGAATGTCATTTGATGAATTTGATGCTTTATTTACAACAGGTAAGAAATCTTCGCTTATGTTTTCTCTTCCGAGGGATTTAGCGCCTTTCTGCTGATAAAAGGGCAAAGCCTCTAAATCCGACAAAAGAGCTGGGATTACAGTTCCGGATTTTGCCAGGTTTCCGCTATCATCATAGCTTTTACCTGATAGCAAGGCAAAGTGATTGAATAGTAAATTGAAAGGACAAGTGTCAAAAGCCAGCCTTTGTCCATTATTGTCCATTGAAATATTAGCGATACCTCCTAAGTTCAAGGCAAAATCAAAATCATTAAATAGCAATGCATCTCCTATAGGAACCAACGGCGCCCCTTGACCACCTAGGATAACATCTAATTTTCTGAAATCATTGATAACCGGAAAACCTGAATAATGACTTAGGGTAAATCCATTGCCTATTTGCTTGGTCATATTGAGTTCTGGTCGATGAAAGACAGTATGACCGTGAGAAGCAATGGCCATTGGCTGAAGTTGGTGATCCAGACAGAATTTTCGCGAAACTTCACCCATCCACTTGCCGAATTCCAGATCAAGGCATTCCAAGGATTGAGCATCATTCAAATGAGCATTTTGTAATGAATACCCTAATTCATTGGGGAAAGGTACTGTTTGGGCCCTAATGATCTTGAAGTTCCAAGCATTATTCTTAGAAAATTCACAGCAGGCAATGTCCAGCCCATCACCTGAAGTGCCGGACATTAGGCCTAAAATCATGTATCTGCTTGAGACTGTCATGGGTTAAAGTTTGTTAAAAAGGAAAATCCTGACCTAAAAATAATATATCACCGACCAGCCTCCAAAGTAAAATGACTAATTTTGAAGTAGTTTATCAATAGATTATGAAACAAAGGCACTGGGTTGTCGATATTGGGAATACTCGCATTAAAACCGGCGCCTTTGAAAATGGCCGGCTGGTAGAGGATATGTCCTTTTCGGGACTTAAAGAATGTGCGGATTATTTAAAACCGCAAGATGGAGACAGGGTGTTGATTACTTCTGTTAGATTGTCTTTAAACGAGTTAAGGGAAATTTTCTCTTTCCCTTTTTTGTATTTTGATCATCAGACCCCATTAGAAATCACAAATTCCTATGGTACTCCTGAAACATTGGGTTTAGATAGGGTAGCAGCAGTGATTGGTGCCAGGGCATACAAGATGAATGGGGCGGTTTTAGTTGTTGATCTGGGAACCTGCATAACTTACGATTTTCTAGATAATAAAAATAATTATTTGGGTGGAGCGATTTCTCCTGGGCTTAGCATGCGGGCAAAAGCAATGCATGAATTTACTGCCAGATTACCCTTGGTAAATGTGCGGAAAACTGGAGTTTCTTACTTAGGGACGAGTACAGAGACATGCATGCAGTCTGGCGTCTACCACGGAATAGCTGAAGAAATCAAAGGGTTTATTCGAAAATATCAGCAGGATTTTGGCCTAGTTGAGGTCTTTATTTGTGGTGGAGATGCTGAAATCTTTGAAAGCTTAATAAAAGACCACATATTTGTAATCCCCAATTTGGTCCTGTACGGATTGGACAGAATCTTAATATACAATGTTGAAAAATAAAATACACGTAGCAGCCCTGATTATTTTCGTGGGATGTTTTGCTATCCATAATATCAGTTACGGTCAGTTTTCATCATCTACCTATAGTTCCTTAGGAGTTGGTGTATTCAATAATTCCGGTCTTACTCATAACCAAGGCATGGGTGGAATGGGGATTAGTTTTGGCAACAGTTATAGTGTCAATCATGTCAATCCAGCCATTTCGGTAAAAAATGGAGCCTATGCTTTTCAATCTGCTTTTAATTACAATAAATTAACAGCAGCAACGGAATTGTCATCAGAGGATTTGGATGGCGGAGGATTGAGTTATGTCGCCATGTCTTTTCCAGTAATTCCAAGAAGATTCACTGTAGGGCTTGGTTTAAATCAATTGACAGGTGTGGATTACAATATCACCGTTAATTCACCTGTAGTCAATACAGACCTTGTGTCTAAAAACACAATCGTTGGAACAGGAGGCCTAAGCCAGGTGTATTTGCAAAGTGGATTTCAAGTCTACAAAAACTTTAGCTTGGGAATCGAAGGGGCTTACACTTTTGGTTCTACTATCAGAAACAACCAGTTGAATCTTTTGGATGCGGATCTTGCACCAGTAGGTATTTCTACGGAATATTATGAGAGACTTACTTTTAGTGATGTGGTATTGAAAGGTGGTGCTTATTATGCGCAGTCTCTAGGCAATCAGCAATACTTGAATATAGGCGCCATTTATCAGGTTTTTGGGAATGTTAATGGAAGAGAATTTGCTAAAGTGGCAGAATCTGGTCAAGCTAGCATCCCGAATAGCCCAGGTGATGTAATATCTGATAATGTATCAGGAAATGTTTTCATCCCAGCAAAGCTTGGGTATGGTGTAACTTATGAAAAAATTAATAAATTTGCCGTAGGTATAGAAGCGCAGTTTCAAGATTTTTCTTCTTATAGAGCATTTAACGTTTCTTTACCAAGCGAAAATATGGGAAAATCCTTTAAATTTTCCCTTGGAGGGCAATATATACCCAATGCCTTCTCTCTTGAAAGCTTGTTGAGCAGATCTACAATAAGGGCAGGAATCGAATATGAGCGATTACCTTTTATGGTAAATCAAAATAACGTTGATGACATTGGCATTAATTTTGGTACCTCAATTCCGATATACAGTCTATCCTTGTTGAATTTGGCTGTTAAGGCAGGAACGAGAGGAACAGTAAATGATGGATTAGTTAGAGAAAATTATATTAAAGTTTCTCTAGGATTATCAATAAATGATAACAGTTGGTTTTACAAAAAAGTATTTGAATGATGTTGACAAACATGAAAATTAAAATTGCAATTATCGGATGTTTGTCCTTCCTCATGGTTGGACTGGTTCAAGCGCAAGATGGCTGGAATTGGCCAGAAGATAAGGAAATGGAAGCAAAAGCGAGAGAGCTTAATGCTGCCTATAATGATTATCTAAATTCAGAAGATTTCCTTAAGGCTAAAGGTCCTCTAAATTGGTTGTTAAACAATGCGCCAGATTTAAATGAAGCACTTTATATAAACGGAGTAAAGGTTTATGAAGGAGCCGCTGATCAGGCTACTGATAAAGCAGAAATTAGTGTCTATCAAGATTCTGTTTTAACAATTTATGATTTAAGGAAAAAACTTTATGACAATGAGCCAAAATGGATAGCCAATAAAGCTTATTACGCTTATAAATTTTATAAAGGTGATAAAGATAAAGTTAGCATCGCTACAGACTTGTTTGAGAAAACAATAGAAATAGATGGTACTTTGGCTCCATTCACATTGTATAGGGCTTACTTTGATGCCATTTATAGAAACTTTGCCTATAATAAAGCTTATACTCCTGATGAAGTAATTAGCAAATATGAGTTTATCATGGGGAAATTGGATGAAGAAGAAGCTAAAGGCGGAGAGGTTGCTTCCTCTAGAAACACATTGGATCAATTGCTAAATGCAATGGATATCATTAATTGTGAATTTATTGAAAATAACATGGGGCCAAAATTGGCTGAAGATCCTACTAACCTCAAACTGGCTAAACAAATATTTCAATATGCCATAAAAGAAAAATGTACTAGTAGTGAGATTTTCCTTAAGGCTCTTGAAACAATTGATAACGACAACCCTACATTCACTACCTCTCAGGTAAGGGGTATGCGTTACATGCAAAACCAAGATTATGCTAAAGCAGGAGAGCTTTTCGAAAAAGCCTTGAGCCTAGCAAGTACAGACGAAGAAAGAGCTGAAATTCACTGGGATTTGGCTAAAGTTCATGCCAATCTTGGAAGCAGAGGACAAGCAAGATCCTCCGCTTTAAAAGCAGCTGAACTAAATGAAGAATTAAAAAGTGATGCCTACTCATTTGTCGGTGGCTTGATCATGGCTTCTTCTAACGCTTGTAAAGGTGGTCAAAGTAGAGTGAAAGATTATTCTATCTTTATCGCAGCTTATAATGCTTATGCGGTAGCTGGAGACAGCAAGGGGATGGCCAATGCAAAAGCAAGGTTCCCTTCTAAAGAAGAATTGTTTACTGAAGGTTTCCAAGTTGGACAAACTATCAACACTGGATGCTGGGTAGGTCAGACTGTGACCCTAGCAACAAGAGATTAAGAAGAAACATAGGGAGAAATAAAATAATATTTTAAAAGGCGGTAGCAATACCGCCTTTTTTTTTTTGATATACTTGGCAACAAAGCAAGATTAGTAATAAACACGACTAAATATCTGGTTTAACCCCTGTCCGAAGACCGTATACAACCTAAGCCTACTTAGGCTAGTACTCAGGTTGTATTTTATTTACTCTGCTATGGGTTTATTTTTAGTATGGAATTGACCTACAGCCATGATGCTTACGCTTCTTTTATATCTAATTCTTATAGAAGTAACGTTTAAGGGGGACCTTGCTTATAGGGTAAAAGAAAATTTTCCGTAAATCCTGGGCTAACCAAGCCAAGTCATACAGGTGTTTGTTATTTCATTTTTCTTAAATTTTTTCTAGCAGGAGCAGTTGTCGGATGATCTTCTTATTGTCTTAAGCTTTCATCTTATGGGTTTATTGTAATTTTTACAGATAAGAATGACGGATAATAATGATTGATAGCAAGCCAATTGTATAATCGGGCTTAAAAAAATAAAATTCCTCCCAAAATGTCCTTACCTTTGTAGGTAGATAAAGTTTATTAATAGTTTGAGCGTTCGACAATTTTATAGTCAAATCTTTGGGCATAGTGCAAGGATTGTTCCTTATAGGGCAACCAAGCAATTATTGCTTCTTATTTTATTGGTAGGAAGTATTGGCTGTAGGGAAGATGTGGACAAAAGTCAGTTAGCCTATTATGAAGGTCCTTACCGTACGAGTTTTGAAATAGAACTATTGCACAGTGACTCGGCAATTGTAAGAACTAAATTAATGGCGGATAAGCAACTTGAATTCAAGAATGGTGATGCAGAATTTCCAGAAGGGATTGTTATTCATTTCTTTGATAAAGAAGGTGAATTGAGTACCACGATTCGTGCAGATAGAGGCTATTTCGATAGGAAAAGCAATATCTATAGAGGAGAAGGAGACGTTCAGGTTCATAATCTCGTTAAAGAGCAAAAGCTGAATTCGGAGGAGTTGTTTTGGGACAAGACCAAAAAGAAAATCTACACTGAAAAATTTGTCACTGTGGAAGAACCTGACCGAATTATAAAGGGTACTGGAATGGAAGCGGACGAAGGTTTCAATGAATATAAATTCACTAAGGTAACAGGTGAAATAGATAATGTTCTCTAAAATTGTACAATGAAAATAAGCAGTGCAATCTTATTGTCCCTTGCAGCAGCATTGGTGGTAATAGGAGCTCATATTACGATAAAAGCAGGAATAGTGGCTTCATATCCACTGTTTATGTTCTCGGTAGTGTTGTTGTTTTATCACATGTACCGTAAAAATAAATTGGAAGAAAAAGAAATGAACGAAAAAAAATCGAATAAAAGTAAACGTAAGAAGAATTAATGGATAGTCATTACTTACTCTTAGTGCTTATTAGTCTGTTTTTTTCGGCATTGTTTTCCGGAATGGAGATTGCCTTTGTTTCTGCTAACCGTTTGCAGATAGAGCTTCAAGGTAAGCAAGGCAAGGTTTCTGGTAAAGTCTTGGCAAATTTTATACAAAACCCAGGGCAGTTTATTGGCACTTCCCTTATGGGAAATACCATTAGCTTGGTGTTGTATGGGATATTTATGGCTTATTTATTAGAGCCACCGGTAAGCTACCTATTGCCTGAAGCACTCAATACTCAAGCAGGTGTAATGGTTGTCCAAACCTTGGTTTCTACGATTATTGTATTGGTAACAGCAGAATTTATCCCTAAAAGTATTTTTATACTTAACCCAAACAGGTTACTCACCTTTTTTGCGCTGCCTTTTGCCGTGATCTATTACCTAATGTATCCAGTTGTTTGGGTGGTTGTGGGGCTTTCGAAATTTGTGATTGTAAAAGTACTTAACTTGGAATACAATGACGATAAACCTGCCTATACCATTACAGACCTCAATAGTTTTATTCAAAACTATATGGATACCAAAGGGGAAGACATAGATATAGATGCTAAAATTTTTGACAATGCAGTAGACTTTAAGAAAGTAAAAGTCAGGGAATGCATGGTGCCTCGGACCGACATCGTTGCGATGGAAGTTGAGGACGCTATTTCTGATCTAAGAGAGCTGTTCGTGGAAAGTGGACATTCAAAGATCATTATTTACAAAGAGACCATAGATGATGTTATTGGATATTGTCATCACCTTGAGCTTTTCAAAAAGCCAAAGGAGATTGAAGATATTTTAACGCCAATCATCATTGTACCTGAATCAGCTCTTGCCAATGAGCTCTTGGTGCAGTTTATCAAAGAGCGCAAAAGTTTGGCATTGGTGGTAGATGAGTTTGGAGGAACAAGTGGTATTGTAAGTATGGAAGACATCATAGAGGAGATTTTTGGGGAGATTGAAGATGAATATGACAATGATGATTTAATTGACCAAAAAGTAGCTGATGGAGAGTATCTGCTCAGTGCTAGACATGAAATTGATTACCTGAATGAAAAATATGAATGGAACCTACCTGAAGGAGAGTTTGAAACTCTGGCAGGATTTATCCTCTCCCTAACGGAAAGTATTCCTCAAAAAGGAGAGTTTGTAAGCTATGGACCCTTTACATTTACCATAGTTTCCAAGCAAGATCACCGAATAGATACAGTGAAAATTAAGATTGAATAACCGACGTTGCAGAAATACTTGATTTATAGATGCGGTAATATTTTGAATTTACCACTATATGTAATTATTTTGCGACACTTCAAAAAATAGGAGAATGGCATTAATTAAACAAATAAGACAAAGAACAGGTCTTGCGATAGGAGTTATCGCAGTAGGACTTATATTCTTTTTAGTAGGAGGAGACCTTTTAGGACCAAACTCCATGTTATTGGGATCCAGCAGAACGACTGTTGGCGAAATTGCAGGGGAAGATGTTTCCTATGAAGAGTATGTTCAAAAAATCGAACAAACTAAGCTCAGTTTTCAACAAAACACTGGTAGGAATCCTTCAGAAAATGAACTTTCTAGTATAAGGGACCAAGCATGGCAGGCCTTAATCGTGGAGAAAATATTTTCACAACAATATGAGGAACTCGGATTAGAGGTTTCTGATGATGAACTTGTCGACATGGTTCAAGGAAAAAATATCATTGGAGAACTAAGAAGACAACTTACCAATCCAGAGACTGGCGAGTTTGATCGGTCTCAATTAATCACTTTCCTTCAATCTTTGGAAAATGCAGATCCTCAACAACAAATGTTTTGGGCGCAGCAAGAAAAACTGTTTGCTGATTCTAGATTAAGAATCAAGTATGACAATATGTTGGCAACTTCTGAGTATGCCAATTCTGCTGAAGCAAAAATGCAGCATAAAATGGCGAACACAATTGCTGATGTTAGTCATGTCCAAGTGCCTTATTATGCCGTTTCTGATTCAGCTGTTTCACTTACTGAAGGTGAAATAAAGTCTTACATCAGTAAAAACCAGGGCAAATACAAAGTAGAAGAAAGCAGAGGTTTAAAATATGTTCGCTTTCCACTTCTACCAAGCGCTGAAGATTCTGCCAATACCTTGGAGAATATCAAAAACTTAACTATTGAACTTAAAGAGACAGAAGCAGACTCTGCTTTTGTTATCAGAAATTCAGAGGCTGCTAATCCTTTCATTACCATTAATCCAGGTGATCCACTTCCAGTGAATTTTACAAACAATGTGGAAAACCCTGAAGTAGGTGTAGTTTATGGTCCTTTCTTAAGCAATAACTCAAGTTATGTTACTTATAAAATAACAGACAGCTTTGAAGGTGATGCCAGGATGAGAGCTAGTCATATCCTTTTGAGTACTGAAGGAATGGATGATGCTGGGAAAGCACAGGTAAAAGCCAGAGCGCAGGAAGTTTTAGACGAAGTCAATGAAACCGGAAACTTCGAGGTTGCCGCTGCTCAATATGGTCAGGACGGAACAGCTCAGCGTGGTGGAGATCTAGGATGGTTTTTCAAAGAGAATTTCGTAACTGAATTTGCTGACGCTGTATTTGCAGCTAAATCCCTTGGTGTAATCAATAAATTGGTGGAAACTGAATATGGTTACCATATCATTAAAGTGACGGAATTGGCTCAGACTACTACTCAAAAAGTAGCTGTTCTGGAATTGGAACTTATCGCAAGTGATGCTACTAGAAATGACATTTTTAGAAATGCAGATTTCTTTGCCGCTAATTCAGACAACGCAAGCTCTTTTGAGGAAAATGCAAAAACAGAGAACTACCAAGTTACTGTAGCCGCCAATGTGGGTGCCAATGCTAGAACGATAAACAATATGACTTCTGCTAGGGAAGTGATAAGATGGGCCTTTAATGATGCTTCTGTAGGAGACGTTTCTACTGTGTTTGAATTGGACGATGCTTATGTGGTGGCTCTAATGACCAGCAAAACGGAGGAAGGGGTTGGCACTATTGAAAACCCTGAAGTAAGGGCGCAGGCAACCATCGCTTTAAGAAACGAGAAGAAAGCAGAAATCATCAAAGAAAAAATTAAAGGAGTTGAGAGCTTAGAAGCCATCAAAGAGATTTATCCTGATGCTTCAATCGGTTCAACACCTGATTTGAAAATGAATGCGAGTGTATTGCCAGGAATAGGTTTTGCGCCTAAGGCAATAGGAGCCATATTCGGACTTCAAAATTCAGGAGATATGACTGCTCCAATTACAGAAGATATAGGAGTAATTGTTGCCAAGCTTAACGGCCTTATCCCGGCAACAGAAATTGCTGATTATACACGTTATCAAAATGAAATTGTAGCTAACGCTTCACAAAGAACCGCCTATATGATCATGATGGCGATGGAAGAATTAGCTGGAGTAAAAGACTACAGGTATAAATTCTTTTAATATTACTTGAAGAAAAATTAAATCCCATTCCTATTCGGAATGGGATTTTTTTGGTTTCTAGGGATTTAATTTTTTAAAAAAATGGTTAATTAGGTAATGGAAAAATTAAATAGTAATTCATCTTTCAAAGAAAAGCTGGAATTGGAGACCAGTTTCCCAGCTTTGTACATGTTCAAATTTATCGTTCCCAATGGCAAGGAAAACGAGATTGGAGCCTTGTTGCCGAAAAATGAGATGACACTAAAATCTTCCTCCCAAGGAAAGTACGTTAGTGCCACCATCAAGGCGATGATGCCAGACAGCCAGTCCATCATCGATATTTATGATAAGGCATCAAAAATTAAAGGAGTCATAGCACTTTAAAATACCCCAAATATGTGGAAAGAAGCAGACAATAAATTATCAAGAACCTTTGAATTCAAAGATTTCAGTGAAGCTTTTGCCTTTATGACCCGGGTAGCCTTACTCGCGGAGTCCCGGCAGCATCACCCCAACTGGAGCAATGAATACAACAAAGTCCATATTGACCTTACCACACATGACGAGGGAAACACCGTGACGGAGAAAGACCGTGATTTAGCTTCAGCCATAGACCGTTTAATTTAATATGTCCACCCCAACAAGCATTAGCTTATATTTAATTCCTACACCCATTGGTAACCTTAAGGACATTACTCTAAGAGCCCTTGAAACCTTGCAGGCAGTAGATGTGATTTTGGCAGAAGATACCAGAACTTCAGGAAAGCTTCTGAAGCACTATGAAATCAAGCGCCCTCTAGAGAGTTACCATATCCATAATGAGCATAAAAGCATTATCAGGCTTGTTGAGAGAATGGAACAGGGAACCGTATTTGCTCTCATTACTGATGCAGGTACTCCAGGGATCTCTGATCCCGGTTTCCTTTTGGTTAGAGAGGCCATAGCAGCAAATATTGAAATTTGCAGTTTACCTGGAGCTACGGCTATCATTCCTGGGCTCGTTAACTCTGGACTTCCGAATGACAGATTTGTGTTCGAAGGGTTTTTGCCTCACAAAAAAGGTAGGAAAACGAGGATAGAGGCTTTGGCTGAGGAAAAGAGAACCATGGTCTTCTACGAGTCTCCTTACAGGCTACTTAAAACACTTAATCAGTTTATTGAAGTCTTTGGTCCCGAAAGAACTGCTTGTGTAAGCAGGGAATTGACTAAGCTCCATGAGGAGAATGTGAGAGGAAGCTTATTGGAGCTTTTAAATTATTATACAGAAAACACCCTCAAAGGTGAAATCGTACTAACAGTTGCAGGAAAAAATTAATATGGAACTTCAGGAAATTACCCGTAAAGTGGAAAAACTTGCGAAAAAGGCTGGCCAATTTATTCGGGAGGAAAGCAAAAATTTTAACCTTGCCAAAGTAGAGCAAAAAGGATTTAATGACCTCGTATCTTATGTTGACAAGGGAGCTGAGGAGATAATTGTCAAGGAACTGGCGGAAATAGTTCCTGAGGCTGGGTTTATTACTGAAGAGGGAACAAGGTCAGATAATAATAAGGATTTAACATGGATCGTGGATCCCTTGGATGGGACAACGAATTTCGTTCATGGTATTCCAATGTATGCAGTGTCTATAGCCCTAGCAAGAGGCGAAGAGATCATTGTAGGAGTTGTCTATGAAATTAATCTTGACGAGTGTTTCGCAGCCTATGAAGGGGCTCCTTCGACATGCAATGGGCAGCCTATTAAAGTAAGTGGCGCAAGTGAATTGGCACAAAGTCTTGTGGCAGCTGGTTTTCCCTATGATGATGGAGGAAAACTTGAGCAGTATTTACAGCTTTTAAAATACTTCATTAAAAATAGTCATGGGCTTCGAAGACTTGGCTCCGCAGCTGTAGATCTTTGCTATGTGGCTTGTGGACGGGTAGAAGGTTACATTGAGTATAATTTGCAATCTTATGATGTAGCTGCAGGTACATTGATAGTCAAGCAGGCTGGCGGAAGGGTTACTGATTTTAGCGGAGGAAATAATTTTATTTTTGGAGGGCAGATTTTAGCATCCAATACAAAGCTGCACGACACATTTGAAAAAGCTCTTGCTGAGAAATTTGTGTTTTAAGTAGAAAGAATTGTTCCTTACATATTGTGACTAACTACAAAAAACATAATTCAAAAAAATTAATTTCATATGTAAAAAAATAATTTGTATTTTCGCTATAATTGATTAGCTTTCAATCATTTAATAAAACAACCTGTTTTTCGGATTTATCACCCCTCGTTCACCAGTAGTTGAGCATCGCGCATTATACCGAAAGAGGCTGTTTACTATTTAACAATTCGAACAAAATGAAAATAGGAATTTTAGGAGGTACGAATTTGGCAACTAATCTTGGTAATAAATTTATTGCCAGGGGAATGGATGTAGTATTTGGTGTCAGAGAAGGGTTCAGTACGAGGAAGGTCGAGTGGAAAATTCTTAAAATGCATAATCACAATGTATTAAATTATGCGGATGCCATAAGTAATTCTGATGTGATCATTATATGTTGTGAAAATGAGTTTTTACCTATAGTGTGTAAATACCTTAAAGAGTTCAGTTCACCTGATATGTTATTTATCGATAGCACAAATGGTGTGAATGATGAAAATGTTGTCTGTAATACTACGTTAATAGCGCAGGAAACCGGACATCAGCGTGTTTTTAAAGCATTTAATAATCTTGGTCTTGATTATCCAAAATCTGATCCACTAGAGCTTATCAAGGAGACTTATTTCTGTGGTGACAATAATCAGGATAAATTAATGGTGAAAAAACTCATAGAGCTTATAGGATTCAAGGCCATAGATGCAGGTACAATAAAAAATGCACCTTTGCTAGAAGCGGTATACCACTTGAGCAAAGAAATCTCCACAGCCAAGGCAGGGGACTGCCATTTTAGATTAATGTCTGTATAATTTTTATTATTTTTTTTAACCAGTAATATTTTACGATTCTATTTTTATCGGTATTGTTTTTGTAGATAAGAAGTTAACTTGACGGCCTAACTTCAATTTATCAGGATTGAGTTTTGGCTTTTTTTAGTCCTGATATGGTTTTTAATTTCAGGGCTTAGGTGCTTTCAAACAGTTTATTTACGATTTGATTAACTATTGATTCGTTAAAACGTTGAAATTCCATGTAGTCAGCATTTGGTAAATTTACCCAGGTTTTTATTTAAAAATTTAAAATTTTTCCTTCAATAAATTCGATATGAAAAAAATCGCTTATATTATTTTTGCTTTTTTTGCATTGATCCTATTGGCATTGGTGGCCGTGCCCTATTTGTTTAAGGACAAGATCTTTGATAAGCTTGATCAGGAGCTTGCCAAATCTGTTAATGCCACTGTCTATTATGACCGCGATAAAGTCAGTTTAAGTGTATTCAGTAATTTCCCAAGTTTATCAGCAGGATTGGGTGATTTTGGAGTAAAAGGTAATCCTCCTTTCCAAAATGACACCTTGGTACATGTGGGAGAGTTGCAGGTTGATCTTAATATTTTGTCCGTTATTTTTAGTGATAAGCCAAGTTTAGAGGGGATTCGCTTAAAAGATGGTCAGATTTATGTGAAAGTGCTGGAAGATGGTCAGGCCAATTATGATATCGCCTACGAAAGTGAGGTAGAAGAACCTGTTGATACTACTTCTTCAGATTTTCAATTGGGTATAGAATCAATTGAAATTGAAAATCTTGATTTTATCTATGACGATCGATCACTTGACTTTCTAATGGTCATGTCTGCAATGGATTTTGTTGGAAGTGGTGATTTAACGCTAGATGTTTATGATCTTATAATTAAAGGAGAAGGCAATATTGTCAATGTCGCTTATGAGGGGATAGAATACCTTACAAGTAAGTCACTGGCCATAGATTCAGAAATTAATGTTGATTTAAAAAACATGAAGTTTGGGGTTAATGGAGCCTCATTGAAGTTGAATGATTTTGGTTTTGGGATTGATGGCTATTTGGCAATGCCAGGTGATGACATAGAAATGGATGCGAAGTTTTATGGAGAAGACAATAATTTCAGAAGTGCACTTTCTTTAGTTCCGGGAGTTTATTCTGCCTCCTTTGATGATTTGAAAACTTCAGGGGAAATGGATTTTTCTGGAGCCTTAAAAGGAGTTTATAATGAAAATACTTTTCCTTCTTTCCAGTTTGGACTAGCAATTAAAGAAGGTATGTTTCAATATCCAGATCTCCCAAGGCCTGTACAGCATGTGAATCTAGAATTGAAGGTTGTCAATGAATCCGGAAATTTGGATTACACCAGCATTGATCTTTCAACCTTTTCTCTTGAATTCGGTAGTCAACCAGTTTCTGGAAGGTTTATGGTCAAGGACTTAGTAAGTTATGAAATGGATGGTCAGTTAAAAGGTAAACTTGACCTTTTGGAATTGACTTCTATTTTTCCAATCGAAGATATGGAATTGAAAGGTCAGCTTTCTATAGATGCTACAGCAAAAGGTAGATACGATAGTGTGGCCCAAATTATTCCTGTAATCAATGCAAAAGTAGAATTGGCAAATGGGCATGTTAAAAGTGCAGCCTATCCAGCTCCTATAGACAATATCAACGTTCGGGCAGTCGCAGACAACAAGACTGGTAAAATGAATGATTTCGCCATTAATGTTCCCAATTTTGGGTTTGATTTAGAGGGAGAAAAAATCACTGGAGCTTTTAAAGTAAATGATCTTAAGGCAATGAATTATGATTTTTCAGTTCATGGTGCTGTGGACTTGGGAAAAATAGCAGCGATAATGCCCATGGAAGACATCATATTGGAGGGTAAAATCAAAGCAGATATTGATGCAAAAGGTAGTTATGAAGCCATTGAAGCCAATCGATTTGGGCAGCTTGATACCAAGGGAGATTTGCAGGTAAATGATTTTTATTATGCTGATAAAGATTACCCACAAGGTGTACGGATCAATGAAGCTTCGGCTAATTTCAGTCCTAAAACGATCAATCTGACAAAAATGGATGCCAGACTTGGTAAAAGTCCGGTGCAAGCAAATGGTACTTTGACCAATTACATGGCCTTTCTTCTCAGTGAAGAAGACACGAATCTTATAGGGAATTTGTCCGTGTATTCAAGTAATTTTGACGTCAATGAATGGATGACAGAAGCAGAAAGTGTCACTGAAGACACAACTTCCCTACAAGTAATTGCATTGCCGGAGAATATTGACTTCACAATGTCAGTGAAAGCGGATAAGATTCTTTATGATAACCTTACCCTCAATAATGCAGAAGGTAAAGTGTGGGTAAAAGATGCTGTACTTAAACTGGAAGGTTTCAAAACAGACATGCTGGGAGGTTCATTGGTATTTGATGGTAGCTACAATGCCAAAGATATTACCAAACCTGCATTTGATATGACATTGGACATTAGTAAGCTTGGAGTGCAAGATGCCTTCAAGTCCTTCGTGACAGTGCAAACTTTTGCTCCTATTGCACAGCATGTTACGGGAGTATTCTCTACAAAATTTTCTTTTTCAGGTTTATTGGGTCAAGACATGATGCCGGTATTGTCCAGTTTGGATGGTTCAGGTTTGATTCGATTGGCGGAAACAGCCCTAAAGGATAGTCCCCTTGTAAAAGGAATTACCAGTCTTACTAAATTAGAAGATACCTCAACCATCAGCTTGAAACCTATGAATATTACAGCGAGAATTGAAGATGGTATGTTAAATATTCCTCCTTTTGAATTGAAATTGTGGGATTACCCCGCAAAGATTCAAGGAAGTACAGGCTTTGATGGAAGAATTAATTACCTGGTAAATATTGATGTGCCTGCCAGTAAATTCGGGACAAAAATCAATGGCCTTGTTTCAGGTTTGGTAGGTTCTGATCTTTCCAATACCAATGTGCCTTTGGCATTCAATATTGGTGGAAGTTATGCAAGACCTAATGTGGCCATGGCTTCATCTGAAAGTTTGGAGGCCTATATTTCCAATGCACTTAAAAGCAAAGTTTCTGGACAGAAAGAGGATGTGAAAGAAAAAATTACGGCTGATTTTAAAGCAAAAGAAGACAGTCTTAAGCAAGCGTTTAAAGAGAAATCTGAAGTGGCCAAAGACAGTGTAGTTCAGGAAGCCTCAAAATTGGTAGATCAGACCAAGGAAAAAGCGGTAGAAGAAGTGAAAAACCTGCTTAAAGGATTTACAAATAGGAAAAAATCTACGGAAACCGAAAGTCCTAAACCTGAATAATCTTCAATTTCAAATATTTACCATGAATTAACGGAATGGATAAATAAAACATTTTGGAGTCAAGCCAGATAAATATAATAGCGGTATTCTTGCCTTTCTTTGCAATGATACCGCTATATTTTGTCGACTGATTGCAGCCTGAAATTAACTTTTTATTTACTGTCTTTAACCCGGATTATGTAATAGAATGTCTATTGCATATTTCGGGTTTTATGTTAACGGAAGTATTCTAAAAGGTAATACCAACCTGTCAGTGTAATGACAGAAAGCGGAATACCCACCCCAACGAGCAAGGAAGCCAGCTTAGGCCTCAGGTTGTAATTGGTTGCAATTATGGAAGAGGTAATCATAGGTGCCATGGCTGCCTCCATCACACTTACCTTAAAAATAAGGTTTTGATCAGGGTTCCCTTCTGGAATCCATTGATATATGGCATAGATCAATAGCGGAATAAGCAGGAGTTTATGTGCCAGCCCATACCAAAGGTAATTGTCCTTTATATCTGAGATTTTTATTTTGATCTGCAGGCCTACGGCTATTAGCGCAATAGGGGTAAGGGTTCCCGAAAAGCTTTCAAGAACTTTTTCTGCCACACCACTGATTTCTATTTTGAAAATATTGAGTAATAAGGCAAGGATAAAAAACATAAACGGGGGAAAGAACAACATCTGTTTTGAGATGTCTCTTTTTCTCAATTTTTCTGACCCATACAATGAAGCCACAATTATAGCAAGACTGCTAACTACCAAGAATGAGCCTGTCTGATCTATTAGCACAGCAATTTTTAAACCTTCTGCACCATAAATTGCCTCAATGACAGGATAGCCAATAAAACCGGTATTGGATAGACCGCCACAAATAATCAGACAGCCAATGGTTTTTTTGTCCCAACTAAAACGTTTGCCCAAATAACCGAAGAGAAGCCAAGTGATGGTAAATATGATCCATCCTACAGAAATAGGAAGCAGCAAAGCTGGGCCTAAATCTAACTTTGAAATATGCAGAAGTGAAACCGCAGGCAAGACCACATAAATCAAATAGGCATTTAATGCCTTTGGAGCTTCAATAGGAAAGTTCCTTACTTTTTGTAGAACGATACCTATTAGAATAGAGGTAATTACTATAAGTATATTGGCCATGGTGATAAATTCTTTGGACTAAATTAAATACAGGAATAGAACTGAAGCATTTGATTGCCTGTATTTTTAAAAATCCCTACAATAAACGATCTAAAGCATTTATTTTCAGTTCTGGGCAAAGGTAGGTTAGGTGAACATACCTACTTTTTGGCCTATATTAAGCAAAGCCGAAATGACTTCTCTTTTGATCGAAATAATCTTTCAATTGTGGATAAAGCGTGCTTTCTGCAACAGGAATACCCAAAAGGGTTTGGTTAATAGCCCCCATTTCACCTTTCTTATCAACTTCCATAGATTCTATCAAAAGAATCAATTCCTGTAATTTAAGGGGCTGACTACTTTCACTTGGTTTTATGGAATACTCATTTCCATAAAAATCAACGATTTCATAATAGATAAATCCGTCAAGCGAGTTGGCGAAAATGCAAATCTCCTCTCCCCATTGACTTTCAGGATAGGCTAGTTTTACTAGGAGAGCATTGGCACCCGTACCATTGAAATACGTCTTTGGTTGATAGTCAAAATTCATATTCAGGCAAATATATGTCATTTAAGCCCTAAATTGAAATTATATGCCTTTCCCGTTAAACCCGGATAATGTAATAGAATTTCTCCGTCCTGACAATAGTCAGGGGTGAAGCCTGTCCCGTGTTTACGGGAAGTGTTGCAATCGCAAGAAAATCAGGCTGTTTGGAGATTTTAGCATAGCACCGCTATGGTGAAATTGAAAACAGCAACG
>NZ_JBSXOH010000051.1:0-32553 GCF_056859355.1 Cyclobacterium sp. L-R | reverse complement strand
TGAATGGAGATGTGTTCATTTTTATTGGCAAGCGAGGCAACCAAATCCGACTTTTGCAATGGGACAAAGATGGTTTTGCCTTATATATCAAAAAGTTGGAACGAGGCACTTTTGAACGTCCTATTCTCACCGGAACAGCCATTACGAGTACTCAACTCAGCTTTCTCTTACAGGGGGTAAGGCTAGAATCGGTACGCTACAGAACCCGATACACACCCTTAAAAAGGGCATGAAAATAAACAGGTGAATTGAGTAAAAAAGTGCCTTAAAACTACTTCAAACCTATTTTTTATGCTTATTTTTATGTCATGGAAAATGAGACAATCGACTACAAAAAGCTATATGAGCAAGAGCTCCAAGCCCATCAGGAGTCATTGTTGACCATCTCCGAAAAGGAAAGTGCAATAGCAGACCTACAGCATGAACTTGAAAAGTTCAGGGGGTATATTTTTGGCACCAAGAGTGAAAAGAGAACCGCTAATGTGGGACTAAATCAGATGGGGCTTTTCGAGCTAGGCACTACCCAAGCTGTACAAGAGGAGCTTTCCGAGTCAGTACCTACCACAGAGCAAAAAACCACTCCAAAGAAAAGAGCCAAGGGCACCTCTCGTATGAGCCTTCCCGAAGAGCTCAGAAGGGAAGAAGTGGTGATAGAGCCAAAAGAATCCACTGAAGGTTGTGTACAGATAGGTCAGGAAGTAACCGAAGTATTGGAAGTAGTTCCGGCATCTTTTTATGTGAAACGCTACGTGCGTCCAAAATACGCGAGACCGAACGGTGAAGGCATCCTCATTGGTACATTACCAGATAGAGTAATAGAAAAGGGAATACCTTCAGAATCAGTGATTGCTCAACTTATCGTAGACAAATATGTCTACGGAATGCCGCTTCACAGGCAGCTGGATAAATACAGCAAGATGGGCGTAAGAATCCCTGCTTCGAGTGCCTCTGACTGGGTAATTAAGGGCTGGGAACAGATCAAGCCACTCTCCGATCTACTCAGTATGATAGTCCTAAGTCAAAAATACCTTCAGGTAGACGAAACGCCTATAAAAGTGTTAGATAGAGATAACAAAAAAGGTATTCATCAGGGGTTCATGTGGCTTTATCATGCGCCGGTAGATAGACTAGTACTCTTTGATTACAGAAAAGGGAGGGATCGATCGGGTCCCAAAGAAATGCTTGCTGACTTTAAGGGTATCATCCAAACAGATGGCTACAAGGTGTATGATTCCCTTTATGGGAAGCATGACACTATTCATTTAACGTTTTGTATGGCACATGCCAGACGCAAGTTTGTAGAAGCGCTCAATGACAATGAAGAACAGGCAAACCATGTCCTTGATGAGATGCAACTACTCTATAAGCTGGAAGCACAGATGAAAGAAAAGGGGTATGACTATCTACAGAAAACGAAGGAGAGAAAAGAGCATGCCACTCCTGTGCTGGACAGATTAGGGCAATGGCTGGAAAAGCACCAATACAGCCATAGGCCAACAAGTCCAATGGGCAAGGCTATAGAATATACCAGGTCAAGATGGGCAGGACTGAGTGTTTATGCACTTCATGGACAAATGGAAATAGACAATAACCTGGTTGAAAATGCCGTTCGTCCACTAGCTATAGGTCGTAAAGCGTATCTATTTGCAGGATCGCACAAGGCTGCGGAGATGACAGCAGCCATGTATTCTTTCATGGCCAGCTGCAAAAAGAACAAAATTAATGAGTTTGAATGGCTCAAGGACGTATTCGAAAGAATCCAGAGCCACAAGCAAAAAGATCTCTATCAACTACTACCTTCCAATTGGGAGAAACATAAAATCAAGTAGCTCCTCAAAGCATAAAATCCAACAACTCAAAATTAATCTATATGGGTTCGTCGGATGCTTACATTTCAGTGGCTTTTTTGCGTTCAAAAAATTTTCGTTTTCTATCATTTTTAGGCATATTGTAGGATAATAAGTAAATAAATTTTAACAATACCCAAAACACACCTATCAAATATGAAGAAAAATATCGATCATCTACAGCAACGTTACCAGGATGAGAAAATTGCAAAAGTTAGCACTTCAGAAAGGTCCCAACCATTGTTTGAAGAACCTAAAAATGATAGAAGGTCATTCTTTAAAAAGGCTGCTTTAGGAGGAATAAGTTTAGGTGGAATGTTGGCTTTACCTATGGAAGAAACCCTTGCTCACACAACTTCCAAAGTTAATCGTTTATCAAATCCCTCAGACTTAAAGATAACCGATATGCGGATTGCCCAATATGGCAATGTACCCTTACTTAAAATATATACCAATCAGGGCATTCATGGTTTGGGGGATGTTAGGGATGGTGCTGATAAGCGATACGCTTTGATGTTGAAGAGTAGGATTTTAGGTGAGAACCCCTGTAATATCGAGAAAATCTTTAAAAGCATTGAGCAGTTTGGTTGGCATGGTAGGCAAGGAGGAGGCGTGTCTGGAGTAGAAATGGCACTTTGGGACCTGGCAGGTAAAGCTTATGGAGTCCCTCTTTATCAGTTGTTGGGAGGTAAGTTTAGAGACAAGGTTAGGATTTATGTTGATACACCTACCGTACAAGATCCAGATGAATTTGCCAATAAAATGAAAGGAAGAGTTGACATGGGTTATACCATGTTGAAAATGGATATTGGTATAGGTTTGATAAAAGACCAAAAAGATACTTTAACGAATAAATCACCTTGGGGGCCGATGAGAGGTTGGTCTGACAAGGATGTGATGAGTTATACACAAACGCCACATCAATTTACTCATGTTCAAATAACGCCAAAAGGTTTGGAGAAAATGGTGGAATATGCTGCAAAAGCAAGAGAAAAAGTAGGCTTTGAGATACCATTAGCAATAGATCACTTTGGTCATATGGGGTATAATGAGATGATTAAATTGGCCAATGCTTTTGAACCATATAATATTGCATGGTTAGAAGACTTGATACCTTGGCAAAATACAGAGCAATGGAAGCGCATAACTGAAGCCATTTCTACACCTACTTTAACAGGAGAAGATGCTTATCATAAGAAAAACTTTAAAGATCTCATTGAAACCAGGGCTGTGGACCTAGTACATCCTGATCCGGGGAGTGCTGGAGGGTATCTTCAAACAAAAAAGATAGGAGATTATGCTGAGGAATTTCAAATAGGTATGGCTCTCCATCACGCCGCTTCACCAATTACCTTTATGGGTACAGTACATGCTGCCGCCGCCACCTATAATTTTATAGGGCTAGAGCACCATTCTGTGGATAATCCATGGTGGGAAGATTTGGTAACAGGTATAGATAAACCATTTGTAAAAGATGGATACGTGACCGTGCCAGAGGCACCGGGAATAGGTCTGGAACTCAATGAAGACGAAGTAAAGAAGAGGTTAAGGGATGGTGAAAAGTTTTTTGCGCCTACCGATGACTGGAATGAAATCAGGTCTTGGGATAGAACCTGGAGTTAATTTGAAAAATGGCAACCCGGTAACATTTGCCGGGTTGTTTTTTTATAGAAAGACTTTTTTATCTCAAATAAGTTTTGCTAATCTTGTAAGACCAAATTGCTTTAATCTTATAATCAAATAACCCTTAAATGCTATGGCCTAATCTGGGTTAAATTAAGTCGATATCTATGAGTAAAATTTTATCTATACTTTTACAATTAGCCGTTGCTGGATTTGTAATAATCTTTACAGCTTATTTGCTTCCCGGGATAATCGTGGATGACCTTTTTACTGGAATCCTGATCGCTGCCCTTTTGGCTTTATTAAATATTACGATTAAACCTATTTTGGTGTTTTTCACTATTCCCATTACCATACTTACCTTAGGTTTGTTCTTGCTGGTAATTAATGCATTGATGGTAATGCTTGCGGCAGATATTGTAAATGGATTTTCAGTAGGTAACTTTTGGTGGGCCCTTTTGTTTAGTTTGGTCCTATCCTTGGTAAACTCAATTTTTGGAATTTCCTTAGGTCGTGGCTTAGGAAGATGAAATTGTGACAAAACAATTCAACCTATTTAATGTTAATCTTATATCGAATAGTTCTTTTTGAATTATAGAAAAAAGTGAAAGTCATTTTAATCCCGATTAAATATTGGGGTTTTTCGAACTCATCAGGAGTATTTGACATCGAAAGAAAATCACATTAAGTAGCTGAATGTAAGGTTGTTTAGTGCCATATTATTACTTTAAAGCCTGTTTTGGGTTGTGTGAATTTGCCCTAAATCAGCATTAAAGCAATAAGCTTAATCATTTCTTTATACTTTTATTATGAATTTAAAGTTTATAATTAAAATCTTTTAGGTTAAATCTTTTTTTAAAATAGAAAAGATTGTAAATTATTGAGTAAATGCTACAAAGTAGTAGCCTATTTTTATTTTATTGTAACAAAACACAGCAAAACAGATATTATTAACCCACCTTTCAAGAGATGAAATACCCAAACGATGGTTTTTTACCTGAAACGATAGATAAATTAAAGCAGGAACTTATTTCCATCAATAAAAGCTTTAAAATTGTCCCAAGTGAGGACAATACTGACGAGTATGTCAATTTTTATTTCATAGGGAAATATGAAGGTAAGGAAGTGATTTATGATGCAGTTTTGTATACGCTTAAACTGCATTACCAAAGTGAGTTGTATGAATTGGCCGAACATGAGGCAGCCAAAAAATTTCCAAACTACAAAGGTATTAAATACGAAGAGGATGAAAATGGAAATCTTACTCCATTACAAACTGAAGAAGAAGAGATAGGTTGGTTCATTACAGAAATGATAATGGATATGGAAGAGGAGGGTTCTGTTAGGGTCCAGGAATTTTTGGATTTGGATACCCATCACGATTTTGGAATTGGCCTTGATGCTGCTCTAAATTTAGAATCAATTGATGAAGCTGAACTAGAGAAATTTATTGAAGCATTTAATGATGACACCCTCGTACTAGATGACACTTTTTATACCTTCGAATCTGAGGAAGAAGAAGACTAAAAGCAACCAATAGTTGTTTTTACCATCTTTAAATGAAATCATAGAATATTTATGTTAAAAGTAGCTTGGTCTACAAAATATGCCCACCCCTTACCACATGGGCATAGGTTTCCAATGGAAAAATATGAACTTCTCCCTGAACAGCTGATTTATGAGGGGACATTGACAGAGGAGAACCTTTTTTCACCATTGGCACTTGATGAGTCATTAATTACGGCTACCCATGAGCTAGAATATTTTCAAAAATTAAAATCACTGGGATTAAATAAAAGTGAGATTAGGAAAACAGGGTTTCCATTAAGTAAGGAATTAATAGATAGGGAAATCCATATAATGAACGGCTCAGTAATGGCAGCATTTAATGCAATCAGTGATGGGATTGGGGTGAATATTGCCGGCGGTACCCATCATGCATTTAAAGATAGAGGGGAAGGGTTTTGCCTGCTTAATGATATTGCTATAGCGGCAAATGCCTTGTTGTCCCAACAAATTGCAGCAAAGATTCTAGTTGTAGACCTTGACGTTCACCAAGGCAATGGTACTGCAGCTTTATTTCAAAATGAACCAAACGTTTTCACTTTCAGCATGCACGGTAAAAACAATTATCCACTTCACAAAGAACGATCGGATTTAGACCTGGCCTTAGAGGATAATATGGATGACACTAACTATTTACAGTTATTGGATAATCATTTTAAAAGGCTATTAGATGTGGTAGAGCCTGATTTTATTTTTTATCAATCTGGTGTTGATGTATTGGCGACCGATAAACTTGGAAGGTTGGGATTATCCCTTCAGGGATGTAAAGAAAGAGATAAGATGGTTTTCACTGCGGCCAAATTAAACAATATTCCAGTGATGTGTTGCATGGGAGGGGGTTATTCCTATAAAATTAGTGATATTATAGAAGCTCACGCCAATACTTTTAGATTGGCTCAGGAAATCTATTTTTAACCTAATTTTCATAATTTAAATTTTACCACCAAGGTTAGATATAGAAAAAAGGGTATTTTCGAGTTTATTAATGTTCTTAGAATTTGTAAAAGACTAAGAATTCTTATATTTGCCTCAATCAATTATAAAATCTATATCAAGTGAGAAAAAATACAACATTATTCAGTGCAATTGCAGTTTTAGGACTTTTAATCGGAGCTTGTAATACTCCTGCTAACAATGAATCCAATTCAGCCGATGAAAACAAGGTAGATATCTCTGACCTAAAAGTGGCTTATATCGTTACAGATAGTGTGATCAACAACTTTGATTACTTTAAAGAAAGGTCTGCTGAAATTGCTGAAAAAGGCAATAAATACCAAAGTGAATTGACTAATAGAGCTCAAGGATTTGAAAAAGAGGTAGCTAGTTTTCAAAACTCCAATGCAAACATGACCATGAACCAAGCTCGTGCCAAGCAAGAAGAGTTGATGACTAAGGAAAAAAACCTTATGACTTTTAGGGAAAATATCATGGCTGAACTTTCAGCAGATGAGACTAAATTGTACAATGAGGTATATGATAAAATCCAAGTATATCTTAACGATTACGCTGCTTCTAATGATCTTGAAATGATTTTATCTTATACAAGAGGTGGTGGTGTTTGGTATGCCAACAAATCGTTGGATATTACTGATGATGTTATTGCTGGGATAAATGATGATTATAAAAACGGAACTAGTAGCGACTCAGAAGAAAAAGTAGAAGAGCCGGCAGAAGAAAAGTAATTTAAATTACACTGATATATTTAAAAAAGCCCGGTTTTCCGGGCTTTTTTTATTTAATTTTGTACCATAACCTTGAGGAAACCTAAGTTGCTTTTCAGGGTCTTGTTGTTTATATTCGAATCTTTTAGAACCAACTTATTGGGCTAATAATTTTAATTAAAAAAAATGGAAATAACCAATTTTCTTAAACATCATTTCAGACACTTTAATGCAGCAGCTTTGATAGATGCTGCTGAGGGGTACAAAGCTCATTTGGATGACAATGGAAAAATGATGATTACCCTAGCCGGTGCAATGTCCACTGCCGAACTTGGGATTTCTTTGGCTGAAATGATTCGACAGGATAAGGTGCACATCATTACTTGTACTGGCGCTAATTTAGAAGAGGATGTTTTTAATTTGGTCGCACATGATTATTATGAACGAATCCCCAATTATAGAGATCTTTCTCCACAGCAGGAACAGGATCTGGTAGATAGGCACATGAATAGGGTGACTGATACTTGTATACCCGAAATGGAAGCCATGAGGAGGATTGAGAATGTGATCCTCGAAGAATGGCAGAAGGCTGACAAAGCCGGTGAAAGCTTTTTCCCTCATGAGTTTTTTTATAAAATATTGCTGTCAGGAAAATTGGAGAGTGAATACCAAATTGATCCTAAACATAGCTGGCTATTAGAGGCTGCTAAGAAAAATATACCTATAATTGTTCCAGGTTGGGAGGACTCTACTCTGGGAAATATGTTTGCAGGTCACGTGATCGCTGGAGATATCAAAGACGTTCATACCGTTAAAGGTGGAATCCAATACATGATATTTTTAGCAGATTGGTATACAGAGAATGCGAAAGAGGACAGTACAGTTGGGTTCTTTCAAATAGGTGGAGGAATCGCTGGTGATTTTCCAATTTGTGTGGTGCCAATGCTTCATCAGGATTTACAACGTGATGGGATACCACTTTGGGGGTATTTCTGTCAAATTTCAGATAGTACCACCTCTTATGGATCTTATTCCGGCGCAGTTCCCAATGAGAAGATTACTTGGGGAAAATTAGGTATTGATACACCGAAATATATAATTGAATCCGATGCGACCATTGTTGCTCCATTGGTTTTTGCAATAGTATTGGGACAATGAACAGTATAAGATGATCAAAACCTTTGTTAGATTTTTAAGAGCAAGCACAGTTTTAGTGCTTGCTCTTTTTGCTTATCATAATTCTCTGGGACAAAGCTCAGGTTTAAAACGTGTTTTCTCACTTGAATATGACGAGCAACACCCAATTATAGCTCCAGATGGATCCTTGTTTTTTACTCTGGCCTTTCATCCAGACAATATTGGTGGAAAGAGCGATCCTGGAGATGTATGGTTTGCCCCGGAAGAAGATGGTGTATTCAAGTTGCCCCAATCAATCGCTGAACTATCTACACCATTTTATGACCTGCTAATTGGTTTTATTGACTCAGATACAGCTCTGGTTTATCATGCAAACTTGAATAAGGAACAGGTTATACTACGGTATTTTTGGGATGGCAGAAGTTGGAATAGGGATGAGGTGGTTCAAATTCCTGGCTTAAAAACCAAAGGAGACTACTTTAGTGCTTCGTTGGACCCTGGTGGATCTTTTATGGTTATGTCTATGGACTCCTATGGAAGTTATGGGAATGAAGATCTCTATATATCTAAGCGGAATGGGAATACATGGAGCAGGCCTATAAATCTCGGTGCAAGCATTAATACAGCTAGTCAGGAATTAAGTCCGGCTATTGGTTTTAATGGTGATTCACTATATTTTTCTACAAATGCCTCTGACAATGAAAAGAGCATTGAAATCTATTTTAGCATGCGATTGGATGAAAGTTGGAGAAAGTGGAGCAATCCTAAACTTTTAAAGTTATCCGAAATGGCTGGTATGGACATGTATTATTTTCCAGCTTCTGAAAATGAAAGATTCTTTTTTACCAATACGCAGACTAGCGATGATTTTGGGAATATTTACTATAATGGAGTAGCCTCCTTGAAAATTGAGGAGGTGCCATCGAAAAAGGAAGAAAATCTTGAAAATAAGATGGAGATCAAGAGCTTTGAAAATGCAAATGTGATAAAAAACCTATATGCTAATGAAAATGTTTTAAAAAGTAGCATAGAACCTACATTGGAAAAAACAATTGTTGGGGACTTAAAAGAGAATTTGGCTACATTGGCAGTAGGTGAAGGCCTTGTTTTAGAAGGGCTATTATTTCAAAGAGCTTCAGTAGATTTGGTTAATGATAAAGAGTCCTTGAACACCTTGGATGAATTAGCCACCTATTTGAACGATAATCCTGAAAAGGTTATTTCTATAGAAGGACATACGGACAGTTATGGAAATGAAAATGTCAATATGCGATTGTCATTGGCCCGGGCAAATAAAATAAAAGAGCTCCTAATTGAAAGAGGAGTACAGAAGGACCGCTTGTTTACTAAAGGCTGGGGAGGGAAAAAACCAATAGCGACCAATTCTAATGTGGCGGGAAGAATGAAAAATAGAAGAGTTGAGATCATATTTTTGCTTAATAAATAAAGATTGAAATGACTAATTTGAAAAAGTTGGGATTTTGGTACTTAGGCTTATTGCCGTTTTTAATAATATTATCATGTAAGGAAAAGGTGAAAAACGAGGTTGACGCCAAAGAACTACATCCAAAATCATGGGAAATGCGACCTTTTGTTAAAATGGATGAAGACAACCCCGTGCTTAACCCAGGAAATTTGACCTTTACCTGTCCTATTCTCCAGAAACCGGTGAAATGGGAAGAAAAGGATGTTTTTAATCCTGCTGCGGTGATTAAAGATGGGCTCATTAATCTTCTTTATCGAGCAGAAGATAGTATTGGCAGTAATAATGGAACTTCTAGAATTGGCCTTGCATTAAGTGATGATGGAGTAACTTTTAAAAAACTTCCTGAACCAATTTTTTATCCGGATAATGACAGTCTAAAAATATTAGAATGGGATGGGGGAGTAGAAGACCCTAGAATTGTTGAGGCTGAAGACGGAAGATATATTTTGACCTATACAAGCTATGATGGAGAAGTAGCCCGACTAATGTTAGCTACTTCATTAGACTTAAAGAATTGGAAAAAATATGGACGGGTTTTGAGAGGTGAATGGAAAGATACTTGGAGTAAAGCTGGCGCTATTGTGGCCGAAAGAAAGGGGGACAAGGTCATTGCAAAGAAAATCAACGACAAGTATTGGATGTATTTTGGTGATACGGACCTTTTCTTGGCCTATTCTGATGACTTGATTAATTGGAGTCCATTATTGGAAGAAGGTAACCTAAAATCGGTGCTTAAACCTAGGCCTGGATATTTTGATAGCCGATTAGTAGAGTCAGGCCCTTATGCTTTACTTAGAGAAGAAGGTATTTTACTATTATACAATGGAATGAATCTAGGAGAGAATGAAAACCGTGATACGACTCTTGCTCCTGGGGCTTATTCGGCTGGGCAGGCATTGTTTGCAAAAGATAATCCAGGTAAATTGATAGATAGGTCTGAGACTTATTTTCTGACTCCTGAAAAACCCTATGAAACCGAAGGACAGGTTAATTTGGTCTGTTTTATTGAGGGTATGGTTCCTTTCAATGGAAAGTGGTTTTTATACTATGGTACAGCCGATTCTAAAATAGCAGTAGCAGTTTATGAGGGAAATTGATCCCAATTTAGCTTATTCATTTGACAGGATTAATGGCCTATTCTAAAAGATTGACCCTTGAATGATAGGAAGAACTGGAAAATTGTAAGGTAATAATGGAGACTTGAGGGACTGTATTGTTACTCAAAAAAAGCAACAATACCACTAAAACCAGGTGTTATGTGTTGTTTAACCCGGGTTTTGTTATAGGATACGTAATAGGTTGTCTATTTCGGGGTTAAATTTACATATTTTTATCAAAAAAAAAGGAAGGCTTCCGATTGGAGACCTTCCCTTTTTTTGATTAGTTCCTATTAAAATAGAGGGTTTTAGTTCATCATAGCTGGTGATCCGCCTTCACTTTCTTTTAAATCTTCATTGGTAACCCCTCTTTTCTTTCTTCTTCCTCCATCAACACTCAATTTTCCGATTCTATAGGAGAAGTTTATTTTGAAATTCATAAAGCGCATGCCAGTGACACTTTTTTGAGTGATGGTAGATGTTACTAACTCATTTCTCATTTTAAACTCAGGGGTAAAGAAGTTTTCAGCTCCAAATCCTATGCTTCCACGCTTTTCGGCAAATTGCTTGTTTAAACTTAAGCTATAGATACCGAATCCTCCTGCTGAACCTTGAAGTTGTACTCTCCTTCCGCGGTAAAAACTAAAGGCTTGAATTTGCCAGTCTCTAGGTAAGGTGTAATTACCGAATAACCTACCACTTATTACAAACCCTTCATTTTGGGCTCTCAATTGTGGGTCTGATAATCCATTGTCCAATTGAGAAAAATAACCATCAATTGATCCATTCAAAGAAAACTTGCCTGAAATATTAACATTTGAGAATATACCCAAACCATAGGCCCTTTCATTACCAATATTTTCGTAGGTAGTAAAGATAACATCGTCATCCTGAATGGTCCTTACTGGCTGAATAGAACCTGTAGTATTCCTTAGATAAGAGGTGAAGTTAAGGGAAGTTCCCTTAATAAAGGTACTGTAGGACAATTCATAATTGTCTGTCATTTCAGGATCCAATAATGGGTTTCCTTGAGTGATTTGTTGAGGGTTTGCAGCTTCTATATTAGGGTTAAGGTAATTCAATGATGGTCTTTGAATCCTTCTATTATAGGCGGCCTTTAACATATTGCCATTGGCCAGCTTTCTTCCAAAGTTCATGTTTGGTACTACGGTTCCATAAGAAGGAATGTCGGCTGGTAAATCAGAAGAAAGGAATTCTGCATCAATATTGGTGTACTCATATCGAATACCGGTTTTTAATGTGTAATGCTCTAAAAAACCAAGGGTGTAGGACAGGTATCCGGCAGTTACATTTTGGTTGTAATTAAACTGATTCGACAAGTCAACATCCTCATCTTCCACATAATCCCCATCTGCACCATCGGCTCTAAAATACGCGAAATCACTGGTCGCTTTTCTAAGTATGTTTTTGGCGCCATATTCAATGATCTGCTCATCTTTTGAACCAAGTGGTGTCACATAATCTACCTGAACTGTAAACTCCTCGTTAAGGTTATTGTTGTCATTTTTTATTCTACTAATGATTTGATCAAAGGAATCATTGTAAAGGCTATTTACAAAGTCATTGGTACGATTGCTTCGAGAGTAGAGGCCAGAAAAACTAATTTCTTTTCCTTTCTTTTCAAATGATTTGGTGTAATTGTAACTGACATCAACATTGTTTGAAAGATTGTCTGTTTTTACATCTCTTAAAAGTTCATTGACCAATATGTCCTCTACATAAGTTTCAGTATATAGATCGTCTTGCTCCATTCTCATATTCCTAAGTCCGAAACTAACCGAAGTGGTCATGAAATTCAATTTGTTGATTTCATAATCCCAGCCAAAGTTATACCTTCCAAACATCATATTGTTCCTAGTATCAGCTCCCTGCAGAATTCGAGTGGCTGGAGCATCTTCAGAAAGTAGCGTTTGCTCATTTTCGAAGCTACCTAATATATTGTAACCCATACGGCCAAACCCACCTAAGGAAAAGCCCATTTTTCCTTTTTTCAATGCTGCATTTAAACCAAGATTTGATCCTCTCAAGCCAGCACTGGTATTGATATTCAATGAAGCACCTTGTAATTTGTTCTTTTTGGTGACTATATTAATTACACCACCGGTACCTTCAGCATCATATTTAGCAGAAGGAGAAGTGATGACTTCTACGGATTTAATTTCTTCGGCAGGAATTTGCTTTAAAGCATCAGCAATATTGTTGGCTACAATGGCAGATTGCTTATTATCGATCAAAACAAGGATATTGCTGCTACCTCTCATGGATACATTTCCATCCAAATCGACAGTCAGCATTGGCACTCTCCTCAATACATCGGAAGCATCACCGCCAGCGGTTGTTTTGTCATTTTCAGCATTGTAAATTGTTCTATCAACCTTTTCTTCTATTAAACTCCTTTGACCTTGAACGGTTACTTCCTCTAGGGAAACAGCTGACTCACTAAGTCCAAGATTGCCTAAAAATAATGATGGGGTATTTGGTCCTACTTCTACATCCTCCCTAACAAAAGAGTCATAGCCAACGAAACTAAGTTCTACCTTGTATTTTCCAGCAGCTTTTACATTAAAAAAGAATTCTCCATTATCATCGGCAACGCCTCCAGCTACTGAAGCGTCAGTTGCTGCTTCTTTTAAAAATGCTGTAGCATAAGGGATAGGCTCTCCGGTGGCTTTGTCAATGACTTTACCAGAGATTTTAAATTCCTTTTTTTCAGTAGCCTTTTGGCCAAAGCTGTTTACAGATCCTACAGATAAGAAAATTATGGAAATTAATAATAGTTTGGTTAACCTTTTCATTTGTATATTTTTTTTCAATTAGATAGTAGTCGTTTAATACCTCAACAAAGAAAATTTTTTCTTATCAAATTAAAAAACACAATAGATAGGTAAGGTTGTTCCATCGACAAAAACCGCATATTATCAGACTAAATGAATTTCTGCTATTTTATATTTGGTTTATAGATTGATTTACTCTATTAAGCGGTATTCTATCCCAGTTGGTAGATTTAAACTTTTCTTTTAATATCTTTCTTTTATGTTTATATCGGATTATTGCATTTCGGAGTAGCTAAACTCCAAACTTATTCATTATGACACATACAATTAAGCCTAGAAAAATTACGCTTCTTATCCACGTTTTGGTCTGGGTATTTATTGCTATTGTAATTTTTGTAGTAAGCCCCCTTTCATGGAAAGTGGATTTGCCAATAGAATATTGGTTTAAGCAAGGACTGACACTTTTCTTTCTCATGGTGTGCTTTTACCTGAACATGTATGTTTTGGTGCCAAAATTACTTTTTAAAGGTAAAATATGGGCTTTTGTGGGAGTAGGTTTTTTGATCACCCTACTGTTCTTATTTATTATCATTCAGTTTGAGAACTTTGTCAATTTACCTGAATTGATGCATAATGTTTTTAGGCCTGAAAAACCGTATTTGCCCAAACCAAGAAACTTTAGCTACGATTTGTTTACAGTTCTCCTTTTGTTGTTTGGTTTAGGAATTAGTACTAGCGTTGTAGTGGTGGAGAAATGGCAAATTGATGTGGGACTAAGGAGACAAATGGAGCAAGAAAAAGTCACCTCCGAACTGTCTTACTTAAAAGCCCAGATCAACCCCCATTTCTTTTTTAACACTTTAAACAATATCTACTCGCTCACCAATATTGATGTTGAAAGGGCACAAAAAGCAATACTTAAATTGTCAAGGATGATGCGCTATGTGCTTTATGAAACCGATAAAGACACAACGTATCTGAGTAAAGAGCTTGATTTTATTAGGGATTATGTAGATTTAATGCGACTTAGATTGTCCGACAAGGTTAATTTGAATTTAGACATTCAGGAAAATACAGAAGACATACCTATTGCGCCAATGCTTTTATTACCTTTTATTGAAAATTGCTTTAAACATGGGGTAAGCGCAAAGTTGGAAAGTAAAATTGAAATCTTTGTACGCCAAAAAGGGAGAATTCTTGAACTTAAAACAGTAAATTTAAAGTTTCCATCTAACCCTAAAAGCAAGGAAAATATGGGAAGTGGAATAGGTCTTACAAATACCAAAAGGCGATTGGATTTGATTTATGGGAGTAAATGTCAGTTGATTATTGATGAGGACAATCCTGAAAATGAATACCGAACGCAATTAAAAATAGATTTGGGATGAAAATCAAATGTGTTGTAGTAGATGATGAGCCTTTGGCCTTGGAGTTGGTATGCAACTTTGTGAAAAAAACAGGTTTTTTGATTCTAGAGGAGAAATTTGACAGTGCTTTGGACGCCTTATCCTATATCAATGCCAATCAAGTTGATTTGATGTTCTTAGATATTCAAATGTCCGACTTGACTGGGATGGAATTGGCTAGGGTGCTTGAAGGAAGAAAAGGGAAACAGTCGCCCAAAATTATATTCACTACTGCCTACAACCAATTCGCGATTGAAGGGTATAAGGTCGATGCATTGGATTATCTGCTAAAGCCTTTTGGGTATGAAGAGTTCCTAAATGCTAGTCAAAAAGCCTTAAAGTACTTTGAAAAACAAACCGCTACCAACCATTCAACTGCGGAAGATTATATTTTTCTTAAAGTGGAATACCAACTAGTCAAAGTGATGCTGAAAGACATTGTTTTGGTAGAGGGCTATAAAGATTATGTTAAAGTCCATTTGGTAGATAAAAATTCGCCAATACTTTCCCTGACAACATTGAAAAACATGGAGGAATTACTTCCTGAGGGGCAGTTTATGCGGGTTCACAGATCTTTTATCATCTCCCTTGATCAAATTGTAAGTATTAGTAAAAGTACGGTGAATATGGGGATTATGAATATAAGTGTGAGTGAAGGCTATAAAGAGAATTTTTTGCAGTTCATCAATAAATGGATCAACTGAAAACGGGCTTGTAAATTTTTAGCAATAAAAATTTACAAGCCCGTAATTATGGTAATATATGGTTTGGCTTTCTATTTTATTTTCCATAGGAATTGCCCATAACCAGCAGATTCCATTTCATCTTTCGGTATAAATTTCATTGCGGCAGAATTCATACAATACCTTAAGCCTGTAGGCTCGGGACCATCGTTGAAAACATGACCAAGGTGGGAATCTCCAAACTTGCTTCTTACCTCTACTCTTACCATACCATGTCCTCTATCTGTAGGTTTTTCCAGATATCTTGCGTCTATAGGTTTAGAAAAACTTGGCCATCCGGAGCCAGATTCATATTTGTCACTTGAGCTGAATAAAGGAGCTCCAGAAACAATACACACGTATATTCCTTCCTCTTTGTTCCCATTGTAAAGATTATCAAATGAACGTTCCGTTGCATTTTCCATAGTTACTTGGTACTGCAAGGTGGTTAGGTTTTCTTTAAGTTCCTTTTTAGAAGGCTTTGGGTATTTGCTTGGATTTGGAACTTCCCAGTGCTCACTTATGAACCTGTCTCTGCCAGATCCTACCCTATAGGATTTGTATGGGCCTGGTTCTTTCTTATAATAATCCTGATGGTATTCTTCAGCAGGATAGAAGTTGGTAAACTTGACTATTGGAGTGATGATAGGTTTATCAAAAACTCCTGAATTGTCAAGTTGTTCTTTAAGTGATTCTGCTACTTTTTTTTGTTTATTGTCATGATAAAAGATCGCAGATTGATACTGACTTCCTCTATCATAAAAACTCCCTCCCTCATCTGTGGGGTCATATTGTTGCCAGAAAATATCAATAATTTCGCTGTAACTTATTACATCAGGATCAAAAGTTACCTGCACTGCTTCTTTATGGCTGGTTTTTCCTGAGGACACCTGCTTGTAAGTAGGGTTTTTCTCTTTACCTCCAGCATAACCGGAAACTACCGAAAGAATGCCGTCAATATGCTCAAAAGGGGATTCTATACACCAAAAACATCCCCCTGCAAAGGTGGCTTTTTCGGTGTTCCCCTTATAGGAAGCTGTATTTACTGTTTCAGTATCTTCAGACGATTTCTCTGAGCCATTACAGGAAGTAACAGCGACTAAGAGTAGCCCAAATGCTACTAAAATTGATTTTAATGGAAAATTCATAAATTAATAAGTTTTAATCCGATGTAAAAACGGGGAATGTGCAAGAATTGTTCAAATTTTATATACAATATCGCTTACTGGGTTCGAAATCCGTATCTCAAACCATGAAATAGTAGATGTAAAATGTAGCCTTTTGGCGGTATTATTGACTTTTCTTGTAACATTGCTGATATGGTCACCATTCAAGTCTGCTTTCATTGGGGATATTATTACTTTCTTCCAAATGCCCCAACTGTCGTGCATTTATATACGCTAACCAGTACCTTTTAGGTTTAAGTTAATTGATAAAAACTGGGATAGTAGCTGTATAATTCTTGTTACTACCTCTGATGCTTAAAATGGCACTTGTTAAGTATTTAGATAGATATAACTTTTTGATTGACTTGAAGGTAATGGCATCGTTTTTGAACAATTTTATAGTGATTGACCACTTTGAACCTGTCATTATAGGATAGTCAGAGAGAGAATTAATTATTGAAATTAAACCAACAACAATTATGAATTTTAATGCAATTTATTTCGGTACAGGAGCAGCATTATTGCTAATGTTTTCTTCATGTAGTGAAAACAAAACTGCTGAGGATCAATTGAAAAATGCTAAAAATGAGGTGGCAGAAAGTAGTGCTGAGGCCAAAGAAGAATTGAATGAAACTTTTAAATCCTTTAAAAGCGAGATTGTTCAAGAGCAAAATGAGTTAAAGGAAGAGCTGAAAAAATTAAAGCAGGAGATAAATGAAGAACAAATCAAACCTGCCAACTCTTCGATTGACAAAATTCTGGCTAAGGCTGATAAAAGCATAAAAAACCTTGAGGTTAAAGCGAGAGAATTTGAAAAAGCTTCTAATAACAGGAAAGTTCAAATAAAATCTGAATATAGAAGATTAGAGAAAGAAGCGGAAAAAAGCCTCGAGAAGCTGAAGGATGAACTTAAGGAGTTGTAAAAAATAATTGATAGTAAGTTTTTTAGGGCCATTTCTATTTATTGGGAATGGCCATTTTTTTTGTAATACCGAAGTGTTGTCCTATTAATAGCAATATTAAATTGAATAAGTAATTAAATGCCTACGGAAACCACCAATTAGCACTAAACCTTGCTTACCTACTTTAGATTTTCATCATATAGTTTTATTCTCAGCCTTATCAGCTACACTAGATTAAAGAGGATGGATCCAAATATGAATCATAATAATTAAGCTGATTATTTTTATTTCTAATGATAGCCATTTTGCTGGAAACATAGTTTATTTAATGGAGGGCTACTTTATAGAATTAAATTAAATAATTTGGTTTATCTTTAAATCTATATCTATTCTTAAAATAATAGCTCAAATCCTGACCTCAGTAATAATATCTCTATGAAAAAAAGTGAAATTTTTAACCTAAACCTTCTATTAGGAATCTCTCTGATAATCAGTTTTTATGCCTGTGGTGGAAAACAAGATTTTCCAATCAATGAAAACATTAATTTTCAACAGGTATATGTTCCCGTAATTCAAGGCAAGACGACTACAATAGCCAAACTTGAAATTAAAACAGAACAGCAAGAAATGCTCAATGGCCTTGAAATAGAGTTACAAGGCGATATTGATTTTACGAGTTTATCAATAAACTTGCTGTTAGAGGATGGTACAATAGAATTGCTTCAAGGAACATTTAATAAAGAAGAGAAATCTTGGAGCTTGACGGAGGAAAAAAGCCTGCCTACTGGAAAATTGGCCATGAATATTAATGTTGATCTAGCAGAAAATGCAGATCTACAAGGTAGATTCAGTTTACAAGTTCCAATGATAGAAATCTCTGGTGAAAAAGTACAGCCTAGTGGTCAGCAAGAGAATTTAGCCTACAGAATAGGAAAATCACTTCGTACCGAAGGTGATGATGGAGTGGCAGCCTTTCGAATTCCTGGACTTGCCACGAGTACAAAAGGTACCTTGCTGGCTGTTTATGATGTTAGACACGATGATTCCTCTGATTTGCAAGGAAATATAGATGTGGGTTTGAGTAGGAGTGAAGATGGAGGAAATACATGGAATCCTATGCAAATTATAATGGATATGGGTGAATGGGGAAATTTGCCTGAGGACCAAAATGGAATTGGAGATCCTTCTATTTTGGTAGATCCAGTCAATGGAGACATTTATGTGGTTGCGCTTTGGCTACATGGTAAGCCCGGAACGGCAGCTTGGAGAAGTTCAGAACCCGGATTGACACCAGATAAAACGGGTCAATTGATGATTGTGAAATCTGAGGACGATGGTAAGACCTGGACAGCCCCGTCCAATATTACCCAACCTATGAAGGATGCTTCATGGCAATTGTTCTTTAATGGGCCGGGAAAAGGAATTGCCATGAAAGATGGAACATTGGTCTTTGCTGCTCAATACAAAGACCATGATCAAATTCCGCACAGTACCATTATTTACAGTAAAGACCATGGTGTGACATGGCAAGTGGGAACAGGAGCAAGGTCAAAAACTACTGAAGCCCAGGTTGTAGAGTTAAGTGATGGGCAATTAATGCTAAATATGAGAGATGATCGAGGGGGTTCTAGGGCGGTTTATACTACAGTGGATATGGGCAATTCCTGGAATGAACATTCATCTAACCGTGGCGCTTTAATTGAACCAATTTGCATGGCTAGCTTAATCAGGTTCAATTCTGAATACCTGTTATTTTCTAACCCCGCATCGACTGAAGGTCGGTATAATATTACTGTGAAAGCAAGTGATGATGAGGGAATAACCTGGCCTGAGAAGTACCAAGTATTGCTAGATGACCAAAAAGGTTGGGGCTACAGTTGTATGACAAAAATAAATGAAGGTGAAATTGGGATATTATACGAAAGTAGTCAAGCTCATATGACTTTTCAAATTTTGCCAATTAATGAAATAATTTCATCTGAATAGAAAGAAAGTATAACTTTATATATATTATATTATCTATATTTTGGTTCTGTTTTATTGTGTATTTTGGTTCTGTTTTATTGTGTTTAACAACAAGTTTTAATTTTTAAAGCGTAATTTTTAAAGTATAAATTATTTGAATTATATAAAAACATAAAAATCTGTTTTTTTGTTTTTATAAATAGTTATATTTGGTTAATAAGCCTAACCAATTGTGTTGAAAATAGCTCTTGAAGAAATTTATTTAAAACATATTGCAAGACACAGAATTAGATTTTGAAGAGTTTTTTAATTTATCCCCGGAATTGCTATGCGTCGTGGGGTTTGATGGACATTTTAAGAGAGTCAATACAGCATTTCAAAATGTTCTTGGCTATACTGAGGAGGAGTTAGTAAAGAAACCACTCAACGATTTTATCCATGAGAATGATAGGGAATCTACCCACAAGATTAGGGAAAACTTAAAAAATGGCACTCCTTTAAATAATTTTGAAAACCGTTATTTGTCTAAATCTGGTGAGGTCTTATGGCTTTCCTGGACTTCAAAATTAGTACCTGGGAAAAAGTTGATTTATGGATTGGCGAGGCTTGTTAATCCAAAGAAAGAAATGGAAGCCAAGAGAAATGAGTTGATCAAAGAGCTCACGAATACAAATGAAAAACTAAAACAGCTTACAATCACAATATCACATGATCTGAGATCACCTGTAAATAATTTATTGGCAGGTTTTGATCTATTGGACAATGAAAGGATAAAAGACACAGAATCTGTGGAGTTGGTGGATTTACTTCGGAAATCTACACTTGGATTGAAAACCCGACTTGATGATTTTCTTACATCCTTAAAAAAGGAAGAGTTATTGGTTGTCAAAGTGGAGCCACTTTTGTTTGAGAATATTTTAACCCAATCCACAAATGATATAAAGTCCTTAATTAAGAACTCAAACGCTAAAATTATTACAGACTTTAACGAGGTGCCTACGATTCAATTTAATAAATCATACCTAGAGAGTATTTTTTTAAATTTGATTTCTAATTCTATCAAATATACTACGCCCGATGTTGAACCAGTAATTGAAATACGTTCGTATTTAAAAGCAGGTATTACCAAACTTTCTATTAAAGACAATGGTATTGGTTTTGATATGAATAAAGTGAAACAAAAAATATTTGGCTTTGATCAAAAGTTTCATGACAATGAAGAAAGTCAAGGCATAGGCTTGTATTTGGTTCACAAGCATGTTACAGCTCTTGGTGGCGATATTGAGGTTAATAGTAAACCTAATAAAGGTACTGAGTTTATCGTTTCGTTTAAAAACCAGCTATAAACCAATTAGTTAAGGTTTATTTTAAGTTGTTTATTGAAAGGCTGCCAAATTTTTTACTTGTTTTTTTGCTAAATCCGTTAACCAAAATAATCCAAAAGCGTAATATCAATGGCACTCTCATTATAAATTCAACAATCACAAAGTAATTATTGGATTAAAAAAGAGCAAAGGATGGATGTTTTTAACTACATTGATAGAACAGTTTTCGTGTTTGCACACCCTTTGGTTTGAGGAGTAATAGTAAGACTAATTAACAATTAATTTGACTTAGCACTTGTATGAGTTTTTGATTGCAGAACTACTTCTTTATCACTTTGCTTAGATTGTTTCACCCTGGCCCTTTTGATAATCTATTGTTGGCTCTACCATAGTTTAAAAATTGAACTGACATTGCCTCTGCTTTGTTGAAATTGAAAATAGTAGGTGATGGTTGGTTTTTAAGATGGTTTAAGTCATTAATGCAATTGTTTATTTCTTGTTTTAGTCTCCTAGGGAAATTTTATTATCATTTGATTTATGAATGGATCACATCAAATCGTTATTGTAGGAAATGGAATTTCAGGAGTTACCTGTGCACGACACATCAGAAAAGTAGACAGTCAGGTAAAAATCATCCTTGTTTCTGGAGAGACAGAACATTTTTTCTCTCGTACCGCCTTGATGTACATTTACATGGGGCATATGAAATATGAACACACGAAACCCTATGCAGATGATTTTTGGAGTAAAAATAGAATAGACCTAAAGTTTGGTTGGGTGAAAAATGTAGATTTTAGCCAACGCTTTTTATTTTTTGAGAATGGAGAAAAACTTTCATTTGAAAAATTGATTTTAGCTACCGGTTCTAAACCCAATAAGTTTGGTTGGCCCGGTCAGGATTTGCTTGGAGTTCAAGGTTTGTACAGCTTTCAGGATTTGGAAAGCATGGAGAAACGTACAAATGTAATCTCACGAGCAGTGATCGTTGGTGGGGGTTTGATAGGAGTTGAAATGGCTGAAATGTTCGCCTCCAGAAAGATCCCTGTCACTTTCTTAGTAAGAGGCAAAAGTTTTTGGGACAATGTTCTGCCTACAGATGAGGCGGAGTTGGTGGCCAATCACATAATGGATCATCATATAGATTTGAGATTGGATACCGAACTCTTAGAAATAATAGATGATGGAAATGGAGCTGTAAAAGCAGTCAAAACCTCTACAGGAGAAATCATTCCTTGTGAATTTGTTGGCCTAACTGCTGGAGTAAGTCCAAATATTGATTTTTTGAAGAATACCGATTTAAAAACCAATAGGGGAATAGTCGTTAATAAAAAGTTTCAAACCAATATTCCCGAAGTGTATGCCATTGGCGATTGTGTTGAGTTTATGGAAGCTCCCGGTCCGGATAGGAAAAACATAGAACAAGTTTGGTATACAGGAAGGATGCACGGTGAGACATTGGCCTTTAATTTAACACATGAAAGCCCTGTCGAATACAAACCCGGCATTTGGTTTAACTCTGCCAAATTTTTTGACATAGAATACCAAACCTATGGGTTTTTACCTACTTCATGGGGTAAGGATAAATGGTCTTTCTACTGGGAAGACGAAATGAGAAAAATAGCCATTCGTTTGCTGTTTGATGCTCAGGATCGACTATTGGCTACCAATGTGTTTGGTTGGAGAATGAGGCATGCCTTTTTCGATAAGGCAATCAAAGAAGGATGGGACTCTGACAAGGTGATAAAACTTTTAGCTGAAGCAAGCTTTAACCCAGAATTTTTCACCAATCACCATATCGAAGTGGTTCATAAATACAACCAAGAAAAGGGACGAAATGTGCAGTTGTCTAAAAAGTCTATGTTTCAAAAATTATTTGGTTTCAACTCATGAAAAGTCTTCAAAAAATTGGAGTAGTGCTTACTATAATTGGATTGGTAATTTTTACCGTACTTCCTTTTATAGGAAATTATCGGTTGGATAAAGTAACTACTATAGCAGTAACAAAAGATATTCATTCTGAAGCAATGGTAGAAATACTTAGCCCTATGTTTGGTAAAGTATATTCTTCCAACACTTCCTTTATTTCCTCATTCAAGAAATATTTTAATACCTACAATGAGGCTTTGAAAGACCATCAGGAGTGGGATAAAGTAATTTGGGATAATTATGCCTTTCCAATCACCAAAGCAGCTTCAATAGGGCCTGTAGTAGATAACCCTTTATTGTATCTATCATTATCTATTGGGTTAACGATTCTAGGAGGTCTTTTGTATATATTGCCTTTATACAGAGATGAGCCTGCCGGTATCAAGAATGATGGGATATTTTTCTCCTCCATGATGGCCAGAGGATGGTTAGGAATGATTACGGGTACTTACCTGATTCTTTTTTATATTGTTCTATATTGGTTTCCAGAATACATTACAAATTTGGTTTTAATGGTGGATCCTATAAGTCATTTTTTATCCGGAGGGCCTGCTAGCCAATGGTTTTTATATGGCTTTATCTATTCATTTGCTATTTTGGTGATGGGTCTTAGAATGTTCAGAAAATACAAAGGGAATAATTACCAACTGATTCGAACTACCTCAGTTATGTTTTTCCAGTTGTCATTTGCCTTTATTCTACCGGAAATATTGGTATTATTCAATAAACCTTGGCATGATTTTAAAAATATTTGGCCATTGGATTATTCTTTTTTCTATGAATACCGTTTGGATGGAATGATAAACTCAGGTGCTTTGGGTATGTTTATGCTTATTCTCGGCATACTTTTAATAGTTGTAGGTGTTCCATTATTTACCTATTTATATGGCAAGAGGTGGTATTGTAGCTGGGTGTGTGGATGTGGTGGCCTGGCAGAAACTTTGGGTGACCCTTATCGTCAATTGTCTGATAAATCTGTAAAATCTTGGAAAATAGAGCGGTACCTAATTCATTCTGTACTCGTTTTCGCTGTGGTGATGACAGGACTGACCATTACAAATTATTTCATGAGTTTTGAGCTATTGGGGCAGGCAACAGATCAATTGCATTCCATTTATGGGTTTGCAATAGGTTCTCTATTTGCAGGTGTGGTTGGAACTGGATTTTATCCTTTTATGGGGAACCGGGTGTGGTGTAGATTTGGTTGTCCTTTGGCAGCTTACTTAGGATTGGTGCAAAGGTTTAAATCGAGGTTTAGGATTACTACCAATGGTGGCCAGTGTATATCTTGTGGCAATTGCTCTACCTATTGCGAAATGGGCATTGATGTTAGATGGTATGCGCAAAGAGGCCAAAACATTGTCCGATCTTCCTGTGTAGGTTGTGGGGTTTGTTCAGCAGTTTGCCCTCGTGGAGTATTGAAGTTGGAAAATGGTAAAGAAGAGGGGAGAATCAATGACATGCCGATTATTATAGGCAATGATTCAGTTAAAGCAAAAATTTAGAAATGTTGATTAATTTGTTTTTGGGGATATATGGCTTAGCCATGTGTTTTATTTTATTTTACAGTTTTGCACAAGCCAATTTATTATGGCACTTTTTTAAATTTAAAGACAATAAAATACCCTTGGCTTCAATGGCTGACAAAGGGCTTCCTTTTGTTACCATTCAGTTACCTGTGTTTAATGAAAAGTACGTAGTGAAAAGACTTATTCATGCCATTGCACAAATGCAATATCCCGCGGAAAAGCTCGAAATTCAGTTACTAGATGATAGTACAGATGAAACTGCGAATCTTATTAAAGAATGCTTGAAGGCTTATCCTGAAGTAGATTTTAAATACATAAATAGGGAAAATAGAGTGGGCTTTAAAGCAGGGGCATTGAAAGAAGGGCTGGAGAAGGCGAAAGGAGAGCTTATAGCCATTTTTGATGCTGACTTTATTCCCGATCCTGACTTTTTATTAAAGACGGTCGGTCACTTTACGGAAGAAAATGTAGGGATGGTTCAATCCAGGTGGGGACATTTAAATGAGGATTATTCTCTTTTTACGCGACTTCAGGCTTTTGCTTTGGATGCCCATTTTATGGTGGAGCAAATGGGCAGAAATTCTCAAAAAGCTTTTATCAATTTCAATGGAACCGGAGGAATCTGGCGTAAAAGCTGCATACTTGATGCAGGCAATTGGCAGGCAGACACCCTCACTGAAGACCTTGACTTAAGTTACACGGCCCAGCAAAAAGGTTGGGAGTTTGTATACCGACCAGATGTGGTTTCTCCTGCTGAGTTACCTCCGGTGATGTCAGCGATTAAATCCCAGCAATTTCGATGGACAAAAGGTGGAGCTGAATGTGCTATGAAGCATTTGGGCCATGTATTGACAGGGAAATTCCCGATGAAAGTGAAAATACATGCAGTCGCTCATTTATTGAATTCAACAATTTTTATAGCCATACTTTTGGTTAGCTTGTCAAGCATTCCTGTTTGGTGGGGATTTTATCAAGGGCTTATTCCACTTGAATATTTTAAATTTGCCGCCTTTTTCCTCTTTGGTTTTGTAATTATAGCAGCGGTTTATTTTTTCGCCAATCTTAATCTTAAGAATTTCACGATTAAGAGCTTCTTTAGGTTTTTATGGGAACTCCCTGTTTTTTTAGCCGTCTCTATGGGGCTCTCTGTGCACAATGCACAAGCCGTTTGGGAAGGTTTGACGGGTAAGAGGTCTCCATTTGTTCGCACACCGAAATACAATTTGACAGATAAAGAACAGAATTGGATAAGTAATACCTATAATCAACTGAAAATACCGCCCACAGCCTACCTAGAAGCTATCTTAGCATTGGTATTTAATGCCATGGTTGTTTTTTCACTTATTACAGGAACCTATGAAATGATAGCATTTCACGGTATGCTGGCTGTTGGATTTACCTTGGTAAGTATAACCTCATTCAAAAGTTATTTGATCAAAGCCTAAGAGCTTTGATAGTTTAGAAAACAATATGTTAAAAAAATCTATAATAGATTTTTAGATCCAATTTATGTTAATAGATGTAATTATTCCAGCTTTCAATGAGGCCAGTGCTATTGGGAAAGTGATCGCAGATATTCCTGATTTTGTTAGAAATATAATAGTGGTAAATAACAATTCCAAAGATGATACCCGGCAGGTGAGCCAGGCAGCAGGAGCCATCGTTCTGGATGAACCGCAAAAAGGCTATGGGAAAGCCTGCCTTAAGGGCTTGTCTTATTTAGACAATATGGATTTCCCTCCGGATATAGTTGTTTTTTTGGATGCGGATTATAGTGACTATCCTGAAGAAATGGAAATAATTCTCGAACCGATCCTTCAGAAAAAAATGGATATGGTCATTGGTTCTAGAGCCAAAGGAAGTAGAGAAAATGGTTCAATGACGGTACCACAAATTTTCGGCAATTGGTTGGCTACAAAGTTAATGTGTCAATTGTTTAAGGCTGAATTTTCCGATTTGGGGCCATTTCGAGCCATTCGCTGGGATAAATTGAAAGCCTTAGCTATGGAGGATGAAAATTACGGTTGGACCATAGAAATGCAAATAAAGGCAGTTAAAAATGGGCTTAAATATACGGAAGTACCAGTGAATTATAGAAAAAGAATCGGGGTATCTAAAGTCAGTGGAACAGTGAAAGGAGTTTTTGGAGCTGGGTATAAAATTCTTTACACCATATGGAAGTACAGGTAAGTACTGAAATACTATCCGCTATATACCGGCAACAAATCCGATTATTTTTTTTAAATTATACGTAAAATTAAAGGCTATGAGAAGTTTAATCGGTTTGTTTATTTTATTCTTGGCGTTTGCTTGTAATAGACCTCAAAGAGAAAATGTAGATTTCAATGAATGGGGAGAATATTGGTTTCAAGGCAAAGCTGAGATTAATAGTTACAGCCTAACCCAATACCGCTATGGTGAAGCTAGAGAAGGCGAAGCGGTATTGATTTTTGTTGCGGAAGATTTTTCTAGGAAAAAGCAAGTAAAGTTGGACGACCCTTCTCAAGCTGGTAGGGATAAGATTTCAGTCCTTAAAATGAATCATACAAGGGAGTTTATTACAGGTATATACCCTTACCATATGATGCTTTCTGCATTTACTCCTACCAAGGAGGCCTCACAAGGACTAAAGTTTACCGCTTCCTCTCAAGAGTGGTGTGGGCAGTCATTCACCCAGCTTAATCTCAATAGTGGCGACAGCTATGATGGAGAGTTGTTTTCCTACTTTGAGGAGGAGGGTTCTTATTCATTCTCTTTAAACGGTATAGCTGAAGATGATTTATGGAATTTAATTCGGATAAATCCCAATCAAGTTCCCATTGGGTCTGTTAATATGTGGCCATCACTAATTCATCAGCGATTAACCCATAGAGAATTTATTTCAGAAGAAGTCTTTATACGAACTACAGATGTAAGTGAAAATAGAAGTCAACTTGAAGTAACTTATAGCTCGGGTAATCGGGTTTTGCGTATAAATTATGAAAAAGAGTTCCCTTACGAAATACTAGGATGGGAAGAAGAACAAACGAACAAAAATGGACAAAAAGAGCTTACCAAAGCCGAGCGAAAAGGGACTAAAGTGATCGATTACTGGAATAGAAAAGCATTGGAAGATGAATTTCTTCGTGATGAGTTGAAACTTAATAAATAAGTATAGACTTTTGAAAACCTATTTCGCTCTTTTATTGTATTCCCTGTCCATTGTGGGTATGGGGTATTTCTTGCCTCGTGAAGCATTTATACCTCAGTTGTCTTTGTTTTCGTTAGGTTTTTGTGCTTATCTATTTCTGGTACAGGCTTCAAAAGAACGTAATTATTCCTTTGTTTTTATTCTCATAAGCGCTTCAGTATTAAGGTTCTTGTTAATAGGTGCCTGGCCAGTACTTTCGGATGACTTCTACAGGTATTTTTTTGATGGACAATTAATTGGGTATGGTATTAATCCTTATGCCTACTTGCCCAGTGGATTGTTAGAATCGGGTGCAATCCCAGCAAATGATTATTGGGAAACCTTAGTGACTAAAATGAATTCTCCCAGTTATTTTTCCGTTTACCCACCCTTACACCAGTTGGTTTTTTGGATTTCAACCTGGGTAGGGGAGGATATTTATCTCAATATCCTTTCTTTAAGAAGTATTGTTTTTCTTTTTGAATTGGTGAATCTGTGGTTGATTAAAAACATATTGAGCAATTTAAAACTTCCGGGTTACCGCTTGGCTTGGTATGCCTTTAATCCTTTGGTTATAATGGAAGTGACTGGTAACCTTCATTTTGAAGGGATGGTATTGACGGGACTGCTCATTGCGCTATATTATTATAGTCAAAATCATGAAAAACTCACAGCTTTGGGATGGAGCTTGGCAGTTGGACTTAAATTAAGCCCCATGCTAATCGCTCCTGTTTGGTTAAGTGCCTGGAATAAAACCAGTTTTTTCAAATTTGTTTTCATTTCAAGTATTTCCCTACTCATTCTATTTGCCCCACTTATTTTTGGAGGGCAATTGACTAATTTCTATACCAGTTTCCGTCTGTATCAAAGTAGCTTTGAATTTAATGCTTCCATTTATTATCTGTTAAGGTGGATTTCAGGGCTTTTTATAGATTATAATCCCATAGGAACACTTGGTCCTTCACTTAATTTTATAGCTGCAGCATTGCTATTAGGGATAGGGATAATGAGAAAGAGCATGAATACTACCGATTTAGCCTCCAAAATGGTTTGGATGTATCTGGTCTTTTTATTGCTTCAGACCACTGTTCACCCTTGGTACTTGATTCCTGCCTTAGGGCTTAGCATTTTCACAGCCAATAAGCTATTTATTGCTTGGAGTGGCTTGGTTTTCTTGTCGTATCATGCCTACATGGGACAAGATTATAATGAGCATATATGGGTGGTTTTTACCGAGTATACCTTGTTATTTACAATGGCTGTATTGTTAATTCGTTATCGACAATCAGCAACACTAGAAGATGGTAGCGAAACACGAACTGTTTTGGATAAATTATGAAAATTGGCAGTAAAAGTTTAATATTAATATTAATTTCGGATAGTGATAAATTGAAAAATGCCTTCATGTACAATAATTATTGTTATCTCTTTTTGCTCTTATTAATAGTTGGTTGTAGTAGGCCAGATAAATCAGAAAAAATAATCAATGAATCGATTGAAGCCCATGGAGGAGATTTGTTTAAATCTGCCCAGATAAGTTTCACTTTCAGAGATAGGCAATATGAGATATTCAAATCTCCAAATTCGTTTAGGTATACCCGTTCTTTCACTGAAGAGGCTAAAAGAGTAAAAGATGTCCTTAATGATGATGGCTTTACTCGCACTATAGACGATGAGGAAGTTAGCCTTTCTGATGAAAAGAGATTGGCATATTCCAATTCTGTTAATTCAGTAGCCTATTTTACATTTTTGCCTTATGGACTAAATGATGAGGCGGTTATTAAAGCGTATTTGGGCTTAGAGGAAATTGAAGGCAATAATTACCATTTGGTAAAAGTGACTTTTAAAAAAAATGGAGGAGGAGAGGATTTTCAAGACGAATTTTTGTATTGGATTAATCAGGAAACCCACCATGTAGATTATCTTGCCTATTCTTATCACACCGATGGTGGAGGTTTAAGGTTTAGGAAGGCCATAAAAAAGCATGAGGTTTCAGGCCTGGTATTACAGGATTATGAAAATTATAAGCCAGAAGATGAGTCGATCTCCGTGGAAGAATTATCTCTGTTATTCAAAAATGGTGACTTAGAGCTCTTGTCAGAAATTATTTTGGAGAATATCGAAGTTCAAGTTTTAAAGTGATTTATTTCAAGTAATTAAAGAATGCAAAATAAAAGAGCATTGGTTATTTCAGGAGGAGGGAGCAAAGGCGCATTTGGAGGCGGAATTGCTGAATACCTGATCAGAGAGTGTAATTTTGATTATGACATATTTGTAGGCACATCTACAGGTAGTTTATTGGTACCCTTGCTTTCGATCAATGAAATTGAAAAAATCAGGGCGATTTATACTTCAGTAACTCAAGATGCCATCTTTAGTACCAATCCTTTTATTATATATAAAGATGGGGGAGTCTTCAAAACACGGATTAACCATTTTAGTACAATCAAAATGTTTTTGAGGGGTAAAAAGACTTTTGGAGAAAGTAAGAATCTGTTTAAGTTAATTAAGAAAATCATTACTCCTGCAGACTTTGAAAGGATGCAAAACAACAAGGCTGAAGTATTTATTACGGTTTCTAATTTGAGCACCAATACTGTAGAGTATAAAAGGTTAAAGGATTGCACTTATATGGATTTTTGTGAATGGATTTGGGCATCTTCCAATATTGTTCCATTTATGAGTTTATTGGAGAAAGATGGTTGTGAGTACGCAGATGGCGGTTTTGCTGACTTGGTCCCCATTTCAGAAGCCATCTATCGAGGAGCCACTGAGGTTGATGTAATTGTATTAAAAGCCAGAGCAGGTAGAGCGTTGAAGAGACCTGTACGTAATGCATTGGAATTGACAACAAGGGCTTTTGATTTTATGCTGGATCAGATCAGTAGTGATGATATCAAAATAGGAGAGTTGCTTAGTAATAAGCGACAAGTAAAATTAAATTTTTACTACCCTCCGGCAGTGCTCACTGAAAATTCGCTTATTTTTGACCCTTATCAAATGAAAAAGTGGTGGCGTCAAGGGATGAATTTTGCAAGAGAGCAAAACCCCGTTTGTAAGTGCATAGAAGTAGGACAAGAAAAATAAACTGTTATAAATATGATGTTTTTGGCTAAAATCTGGTCCATTTTTGTAATCGGTTTTCTCTTGTTTAACTTGCATTTGAACCCTCAACCAAAACTATTTGTAATTGGGGACAGTATTTCTATCCAATATGGCCCTTATCTGGAGAAATACCTTGAAGGCATATATGAGTACGATAGAAAAAGAGATGAAGGGGCTGATTCTAGTAATTTGGATGTTCCCAAGGGTGCCAATGGAGGAGATTCTGGTATGGTTTTGGCCTATTTGAAGGCAAAGCTAAAAACTCCGGATTTTCAGCCGGATATAGTATTAATCAATTGTGGTTTACATGATATCAAAACCAATGTGGAATCTGGAAAAAAGCAGGTAGCCTTAGCAAGCTATAAAGAAAATTTGGAACAAATTCATGCCTTACTGGCCAATAAAGGTATTCCAATGATTTGGGTAAGAACTACTCCTGTGGACGATGAACAGCACAATTCGAAACAGCAATCCTTTCATAGATATGCTGCAGACGTAGCCAATTATAACGAGGTTGCAGACAAAGTATTCGGAGCCCGAAGTGTCCCCATAATAGATCTACATCAGTTCACCTTAAACTTAGGAGAAGGGCTCTTTACTGATCATGTGCATTTTGGTGAAGATACCAGGGCTAAGCAAGCTGCTTTTATTAGTGGTTTCCTACAAGGTTTGGCTTTTAAGAATTAATGGCATTTAGCTGATTCTTCAAAATCAATTTGTAAATAGATTAAAATTTGGATGCTTATTGCAGCATATATTTTAACGCGGATTATGTAATAGATTGTCTATTGCATATTTCGGGTTTAATTAAGATTAACACTCAAAATAGCATATTTCGCTAGTTTTGTGAGAAGAAACATAAACCCATGACAACCACTTTGTATTCATAAAATGTGTATTTAAATAATAAAATGCCAATATTTTTATAGTTACTGAGTGAACTAAATAGAAAAATTATCTCAACAATAAATTAATATTAGTTATTATGGAAAATTATAAATTGCCCCACACCGATTTTGAAATTTCAAGATTGATTTTTGGTTGTTGGGCCGTTGTAGGAGGTTTTAATTGGGGGCATCAGGATAAAAAGGATTCATTGGAGGCCATGCGCGAAGCGTTTGACAATGGGATAACAACCTTTGATACAGCTGAGGCCTATGGCAATGGTGCTTCTGAGAATTTATTGGCAGAGGCATTGGGAGATAAAAGAAAAGAGATGATTATTGCTTCTAAAGTAGGTCCTCAGGATTTTCTGCCCGAAAATGTAATCAAAGCATGTGAAAAAGGTTTGAAAAACCTTAAGACGGATTATATAGATCTTTATCAGCTTCACTGGCCAAACCCCGACATTCCTTTGGTAGATACCTTAGGAGCACTCCAGAAATTGAAAGATGATGGGAAAATTAGGGCATATGGCGTTTCTAATTTTGGGAATCAAAGCTTAGATACTTGCAAAGAATCAGGTTTTACCGTCAGTAGCAATCAAATGGCCTATAATTTGATTTTTAGAGCGATAGAATACAATATTCTTCCTCAGTGTATATCTGATAATGTGCCAATTTTATGTTATTCTCCCATAATGCAAGGCTTATTAACCGGGAAATTTGATTCTGCTGAACAAGTTCCTGATGATAGAGCAAGAACAAGACACTTTTCAAAAGATAGATCTCAAGCGAGACATCAGGACGAAGGGTGTGAGGATTTAACCTTTCAAACTATTAAAGAAATTAAAAAGTTTGCTGATGAATCCAATGTGTCTATGGGAAACCTTAGTCTAGCCTGGCTTCTAGCTCAAAAAGGGGTTGCTGCACCAATTGTAGGAGGTAGAAATGCAGAGCAAGTTAGAAAAAACCTTAAAACAATGGACGTTCAGCTTACCACAGATATGATAAACCATTTGAATGAGATAACATTGCCTTTAAAAGAAAAATTAGGCACTAATGCTGATCTTTGGCAAACAGGTGGACGTGTGATTTAACCCGACCTGTAATAGAATTTCTCCGTCCTGACAATAGTCAGGGGTGAAGCCTGTCCCGTGTTTACGGGAAGTGTTGCAATCGCAAGAAAATCAGGCTGTTTGGAGATTTTAGCATAGCACCGCTATGGTGAAATTGAAAACAGCAACG